>DATMBT010000209.1:0-6072 GCA_035559475.1 Gemmatimonadaceae bacterium | reverse complement strand
TCGTGGTGGTCACCGTACGGCGTTTCAGCGAACGACGGATCGATGATGGTCTTGCCGCCGTCAAGCGTCTTGGCCCAGTTCGCGGTCAGGAAGTACGCTTCCTCGGCATTGTCAGGCATGACTCCCATGCGGTTGTAGTAGTGCGTCCGACCAGCCACTTGCCGGTCGATGCTGACCATCGCCCAGCTGGAGCCGCCGTCATCGGATCGCCAGAGACGTCCCTTCTCGGGATCGGCGAGGTTCACCGCGGGGACACCATCACCCGTTTCGATCAGGGCGTAGATGCGGTTGGAGTTTGCCTTCGACATCGCCAGCCCGACCTTGCCGATCATCTTCGTCGGGAGTCCGCTGCCGGTCACGCGTTTCCAGGTCGTGCCAGCGTCGCGCGACATCCAGATGCCGCTGCCGGCACCGCCGCTCGTGCGTCCCCACGTGTGGATCTCGATCTGCCACATCCCCGCGAACAGGATGCGCGGGTTGTTGGGATCCATGACGAGGTCGGACGCGCCGGTGCTGTCGTTCACGAACAGCACGCGCTCCCAGGTCTTGCCGGCGTCCATGGTGCGATAGATCCCGCGCTCCGCCTGTGGCCCGTAGGCGTGGCCTAACGAGGCAACGTAGACGATGTCCGGGTTGGTGGGATGGACGATGATGCGGGAGATGCGTCCCGTGTTCTCCAGCCCCATCTTCGTCCACGACTTGCCGGCGTCGGTGGAACGGAAGACGCCCCAGCCGAGCGAGATATGACTGCGGATGAATGGCTCACCGGTGCCCACCCACACGACGTTCGCGTCCGAAGGAGCGACGGCGAGCGATCCGATCGACGAAACCGGTTGATCGTCGAAGATGGGGTTCCAGTGGAGACCAGCGTCGGTGGTCTTCCAGAGTCCGCCCGACGCCGCACCGGCGTAATACGTGTTGCGGTCCCCGTTCACGCTCGCGACCGAGGATACGCGATTGCCTTCCGGCCCGATATGCCGCCACTTCATTCCAGCAAAAGCGGTGGAGTCAATAGTCGCCGCACGCGGTGGTTCCGCGGGCCGGTTGCGTTGTGCCGTCGCAGGCTCGGCGACTGCGATTGCCGACATCACGGCGACGCGAAGCAGCTTACTGGTGATCATCGTGGTTTTCGTTGGGGAACGCGATTACAACCGGGTGGGGAAACCTGCCAAGCGAAATGAGGGCCGTTGGGTGCCGCCGTCAAGCTCAGGTGCACGCGGAGAGTCATTCCGCGTCCAAAAAAACTGCGGGACCTCGAGGAACTACTCCGATCGATTCCGCATGTGATCGGCCAGAGGCCGAAGCTTGGTCATCAGGAACTCGCGGACCTCGTCAGGCAGGTCGTGCTCACTGAGCGCACGTTCCATGCACCAGAGCCACTCGTCGCGCTCCTTCACGCCGATCGAAAAGGGCAGGTGCCTGGCCCGCAGCATAGGGTGGCCATAGCGCTCCACGTAGACGGGCGGGCCGCCGGTCCACCCGGTCAGGTACAGCGTCAGCTTTTCGCGCGCGCTTTCCAGGCTCGGCCCGTGCACATGGCGAAGCGCCGTCGCCTCGGGCGCCGATTCAACGAGGTCATAGAAGCGGTTTACCAGCGCGCCCACACCGTCGGCGCCGCCGAGTGCTTCGAATGGAGTGATGGTCGGAATGGTCTATTGGGGGTTTGAGGTCCGGACTATGTTGTTGAGTGTACCGCGCACTGCGGGGGCAAGAAATGAACGTCCTGGCTCAGCTCAGCTCCATCCCCGTTCGGCGCACGGTAGCGCTGGTGGCTCCGGTCGCGATTTTCGCGGGCGCCTGCGCAGACTTCCCGTCATCGCCCGGACCCCTCGACGGCAATAGCGCCAGCGTGGCTCAGGCCAGCGTAACGCCGGGCACGTTTTCCGCTGGTTCCAAGGCGAAGAAGACTGCTGGCGGACGCCTTGCCTTTGCCGGTCCGAATGGCATCTACACGATGGACCCGGACGGGTCCGGCTTGGCGCTTCTCACGCAGGGGTCCGACCCAAGCTGGAGTCCTGACGGACAGCGCATTGCATTCTGGCGATTCCAGAATGGTTGGGCGAGTGGCATCTACGTGATGAATGCCGACGGCTCGAACATCACCCGTGTAACGCTGGACGGATACCAACCCACGTGGTCGCCTGACGGGAAGCAACTTGCCTTCGGGTGCGGCGGCATCTGCGTGGTCAACGTCGATGGTACCGGACGCAGGAGCGTGACTCCCCCGGGATTCGTCAATGCGTATCAGGACTGCGTGAAAGACTCCGACCCATCCTGGTCGCGCAATGGAGTGATCGCGTTCACGCGCTGGCCTGACTATGGCGTCCCCAACGCCAGGTGCCTTTCTCTCCTGACCGCGCTCATGTTCCCGTTCGATTTCTGGACGGAGATCTGGCTGGTCGAGCCCGACGGAACGAACCTGCGCAGCATAAAGAACGCCGAGGGCGACGCACTCACTTACGCCGGTTGGCCGGCGTGGTCGCCGGACGGGTCTCAACTCGCGTTTTACACGGGGGGGATCGGCTACGATGCCATCGCCATCGTGGACGGCTACGGCTTCGAGGTGCGCGAAGTCAAGCGCCGTTCCCCCGTCAACTGGGAAGAATTCCTCGGAGGACCAGATTGGTCGCCGGATGGAAAACGGATCGTCTTCGGGTCGGCCGCCAACTGGGGCTTCGCCACGCTCTCGGGTGAGCTGATCCAACCTGCACAGCGCCAGCTGCCATCCCGATTCGCCGTCTGGTCCTGGTCTCGGCGTTAGGGCTGGACCAGGCGACGTCGCCGGATAAGGACAGAGAGTTAGCCCGGCCCGGGTTTCGCGTCGCACTCACATTCCAACGCTTCGTCATACGCGACTTCTGCCAAGGGGCCGGATCGGTAGATTGGGCGCATGCGAATCCCAACTTTCCTCGCGTTCGCCACCCTGGTCTCCGGGCAGGCATTCGCGCAGCAGCAGCCCGCCAAACCCGCAGCTCCCTCCGCGGCGTCACCGGCACCCGATACCAGCAAGCTGGCCACACTGGCTGGCAGCCTGAAATTCCGGTCCATAGGTCCGGCGCTCGTATCAGGTCGCATCTCGGACGTCGCCGTTGACCCGACCAACAAGAAGACGTGGTATGTGGCCACAGCCGCCGGCGGTGTGTGGAAGTCGGTCAATGCCGGACTTTCGTTCACGCCGATCTTCGATGGTGAGGGCTCGTTCTCCACGGGCGCGATCACCATCGATCCGAAGAACCCTAACGTGGTCTGGGTTGGATCGGGTGAAAACAACGCGCAGCGCGTCGTCGCGTACGGCGACGGCATCTACAAGTCGATCGACGGCGGTCGGTCATGGAAGAACGTTGGCCTCAAGGAAAGCGAACATATCGGCCGCATCCTCATCGACCCGCGCAACTCCGACGTCGTCTACGTAGCGTCGCAGGGTCCGCTCTGGAGCAAGGGCGGTGAGCGCGGTCTCTACAAGACGACCGATGGCGGAACCACCTGGACACGTGTGCTTAACGTGGACGATTGGACGGGTGTGAACGATGTGCAGATGGACCCGCGCAACCCGGACGTCCTCATCGCGACGACCTGGCAGCGCCAGCGTCGCACCTGCTGCTTCGTGGCGGGTGGTCCTGGATCCGGAGTGCATCGATCCACCGACGGCGGCAAGACGTGGACGAAGTCGCAGGCCGGATTCCCGTCAGGCGACCTGGGACGCATCGGCCTCGCCATGTCCCCAGCCAACCCGGACGTGGTTTACGCGATCGCCGAGGCTGCGCAGGGTCGTGGCGGCTTCTTTCGCTCGAGCAATGGTGGCGTGAGCTGGGAGAAGATGGGTTCCTACCAGACCGGCGGGAACTACTACAACGAGATCTTTGCCGATCCGATAGACGTCGATCGCGTGTACGCGGTCGATGTGGTCCTGCAGGTGACTGAAGACGGCGGGCGCACGTTCCACAATGTTGGTGAGCAGAAAAAGCACGTCGACAACCACTCCGTGTGGATCGATCCGGTCGATACCGACCATCTCATCGTCGGCTGCGACGGCGGCGTCTATGAAACCCACGACAGAGGCAAGAACTGGCGCTTTGTCGCCAACCTGCCGGTGACGCAGTTCTACCGCGTCACGGTAGACGACGTCCAGCCGTTCTACCGCGTAGCTGGCGGCACGCAGGACAATTTCTCGCTCGCTGGACCCAGTCGTACGCGTTCAGTCAACGGCATCCGCAATGCCGACTGGATCATTACGCAGGGAGGAGACGGCTTCGGCAGCGCGTTCGATCCCTCCGATCCGAACATCGTGTACGCCCAGTCGCAGTTTGGCGGTTTGTCGCGCTTCAACCTGGCGACAGGCGACGTGATGGGCATCCAGCCGGAAGATGCGGCCAACGGACCCGGCCTCCGATGGAACTGGGACTCGCCGCTCATGGTGAGCCCGCATTCACCGAGCCGGCTCTACTTCGCGGCCGAACGTTTGTTGCGCAGCGACGATCGCGGGAACTCGTGGCGCATCATTTCGCCCGATCTTTCGCGCAACATCGACCGCACGCAGCTCAAGATGATGGACCGGGTCCAGAGCGTCGATGCCATTGCTCGCAACCAGTCCACCACACTATTCGGCAACATCACGACGGTCGCCGAGTCGCCAATGCAGGAAGGTTTGCTCATCACCGGCACGAATGACGGCCGGATTTCGGTGACAGAGGACGGTGGCACGACATGGCGCACGATCGATCGCTTTGCAACAGTGCCGGAGACGACGTACGTCACGCGCGTGACTGCCTCGAACCACGACGCGCGCACGATCTACGCGACGTTCAACAACCACTGGACCGGCGACTACAAGCCATACGTACTCAAGAGCACGGACCTGGGCCGAACGTGGACCAGCATCACCGGCAACCTGCCGGCGCGCGGTTCGGTGTGGGTCATCGTCGAAGATCCACGCAACCGGAACCTCCTCTTCGTCGGAACGGACTTCGGTGTGTTCACGACCGTGGACGGCGGCGCGAAATGGGTGGCGATGAAGAATGGCCTGCCCACCATCCAGGTGCGCGACATCGCGATCCAGGCACGGCACAACGACCTGGCAATTGCGACGTTCGGACGCGGGTTCTACATCCTCGACGACTACTCACCATTGCGCACGTTGACGCCGGAAGTCATCGCGTCGGCCGCCCACCTCTTCCCGGCACGGTCCGCGTTGCTTTACTCGCAGTCCGCGCCGTTAGGCCTGACGGGTGCGTCGTTCCAGGGATCGGGGCATTACATGGCCGACAATCCACCGTTCGGCGCGACGCTGACGTATTACCTGCGGGACGAGCTCAAGTCGCGGAAGGCGAGGCGCCGCGCGGCGGATGATTCACTGGCGAAGAAGGGAAGCGATGCGACGATTCCGACGTGGGTAGACCTCAAGGCGGAGGATCGCGAGGAAGATCCCGCCGTGATCATTGAAGTGAGCGATAGCGCGGGTCATCGCGTCAGGCGGCTCACGGGACCAACCGGGTCCGGGCTGCATCGCGTGACGTGGGACCTTCACTACCAGCCCACCGATCCGGTGAACGGGCCGCCGTACCAGGCCGATCCGGACTTTCCGTTCTCCGCACCGCCAGTAGGGCCATTCGTGTTGCCGGGCCGCTACACCGCGCGGCTCTACACGCGCGTCGACGGTGCGCTCACCCCGATCGCAGCCCCGATGACCTTCGCGGTAGTAGACGCGGACCCCCCGGGGTCACGTCGCAATCCGCGGACGGCAACGGTGCTCGCCTCCGAGTTGCGCAACGCCGAGCTGGAACGGACGGCGTTAGGCGCGGGGGCATACCTCGACGACCTCAATGGCCGGTTGCGATTTCTGCGCCGGGCGATCGACGAGTCGGCCGTGGCGGACAGCGTGCTCGTGCGCCAGGTACGAGCCCTGCAAACGAAGCTGCTTGATGTCCAGGAGCGGTTGAACGGCGATCCCACGCGTGGTCGTCGGAACGAAAGCTCACCCACTGGCTTGCTTGGGCGGCTGCAGATTGCCCTGGGGCAATCGCGGGGCGGCACGCTCGAAGCGCCAACACCGTCGCAGCTCGCGCAACTCGACAT
>DATMBT010000208.1:0-2205 GCA_035559475.1 Gemmatimonadaceae bacterium | reverse complement strand
GGGGCGGAACTGGGGATGTGGGAGCAGGCTCCAATCGTTTGACAGGCTGGAGCCTGGCCCCAGTTTCCGTGAACTAATCGCTCCTGCGATTACCGGGCGGGCTTTGGGATAGCGGATTGAGCTTGCGACGGCGCCGGCGGTAACTTCCCCGACCGTCCGCCCGTACGACCTCCGTGGGCCAGCCGCCAGAACGCCCCGCTTTCAGACCAGACCTCGAAGGCCTCCGCGGGATTGCGATCCTGCTGGTCGTGCTGTTCCATGCCGGTGTTCCGGCGCTTGCGGGTGGATTCGTCGGCGTCGACGTCTTCTTCGTTCTTTCCGGTTTCTTCATCACCGGAATGCTCGCGCGTGAGCTCTCCGCCAACGGCAGTGTCGATATCAACGCGTTCTACACGCGGCGCGCGGTCAGGCTCATGCCGGCGCTCCTCGTCACGCTGTTGGTCACGCTCGGCATCGTTTTCTGGTTTTACGCGCCGATCGATCGCGGAGCCATTGCGGACGAAGCGCGCGCCGTGGCGATGCACGCCGGTAACGTCAGCCTCGCGCGCGGCGGCGTCGACTACTTCCAGGCCGGCGAGAATCCGCTGCTGCACACGTGGTCACTCGCGGTGGAAGAGCAATTCTACCTGGTCTGGCCGCTCTTCTTCCTGGCACTCAGTGTCCTCGGCTTCGCGAGGAACGACGACGGGCGCGAATCGAATCGACTCCTGGTTGCCCTCGCGGCTGTTGGAGCGCTGTCATTTGTTGCCTCGCTCTGGCTGACGAGCGTGGCGCAGCCGTGGGCGTTCTACGGCATGCCAACCCGCATCTGGGAGTTCGCGCTTGGCGGGTCACTGGCACTGTTGGCAGGCCAGCAGCAGGTGCGGGCGTCCATGGCCATGGTGCTGCAGGGTGCTGGGCTTGCCATGATCCTGTTTGCGGCCGTGTCATTCAGCCGTGCGACCGCGTATCCGGGGGTGGCCGCTATCTTCCCGGCGTTAGGCACCTGCCTCATCCTCCTCGGGGGTGAGTCGGCGCCCGGTGGCGTGGTGGGTCGCGTGCTGGGCGCGCGATGGCTGGCCTGGCTCGGTCGCGTTTCCTACGCCTGGTACCTCTGGCACTGGCCACTGGTCGGACTTGGTGCCGTGCTCGATCCCGGGATCGGCGTCTGGGGAAAGCTCGCGTGGTCCGCGGGTGCGCTGATCCTGGCCTGGCTGACGTGGCGGTTTGTCGAGGGACCGGTTCGCAACGGGAGCAGTACGCTCGACCGCGTGCCGTCGCACCTGGTGCTGCCCGCAACGCTCGCCGGTAGTGTCGTAGTGGCGGTCATGGCGCATGGGGCGATGGTGGCGGCCGACCGTTACGTGGCGACTTCGGCCCACCGCCAGTTCGCGCTGGCCCGGGTGGATGGCAAGGACCATGGTTGCTGGGCCAACACGCTCGAAGATGCCACGGGTCCGTGCGAGTTCGGCGACGTGAACGCATCCAGAACCGTGGTGCTGTTCGGTGATTCGCATGCCGAGCACTGGTTAGGCGCCCTGGATCAATATGGGCGCGAACACGGGGTGAAGGTCGTGGCCATGGTGAAGGGCGGATGTCCCGTGGCGGAGATGCCCGAACTGCTCCAGCCGCGCCTCGGGCGCTACTACCACGAGTGCTCGCGCTATCGGGAGGCAATGGTGCGCCGGATCATTGCCATGCGCCCGTCGGCGGCGATCCTGTCGAGCTGGGACCACTATATGCCCACGAACGACGAATCATCGGAGTGGCACGTGACGCCCGAAGCCTGGCGGGAGGGCCTGCGGCGTACCTATGGACGCATAGCCAATGCGGGCATTCCGGTGGTGGCGCTTCGGGGAACACCTCGGACCTGGTTCGACGTGCCCTCGTGCCTGAGCCGGTGGACCGCACACCTGCCGGGCGCACAGGAGTGCGTGTACGAGCGAGCACGTTCGCTCTCTCCGGTTGCGGCCGACGCCCAGACCGAGGCGGCGCGGGGGCTTCGCGTGAGGTTTGTCGACATGAACGACCAGATCTGTCCCACCGCGCGGTGCCCGGTCATGCGCGATGGCATCGTCGTCTTCACCGACGACAATCACCTGACAGCATCCTTCAGCCGGTCGCTGGCGACGGTGTTTGGCGAGAGAATCGAACGCGCGGTCGAGAGCGCAAACGGACGCTAGAGATACTGGGGGGATGGCGGGCCGGCGTCCCACTGTTGCATCG
>DATMBT010000207.1:0-3560 GCA_035559475.1 Gemmatimonadaceae bacterium | reverse complement strand
ATGGCGCTCGAGAGACGCGGCACGCTATGCCGCGTCGTCCGTGACTCGTGACTCGTGACTCGTGACTCGGCATTGCTGGCCGCCGCCATCCGCAATCCGCCATCCGCCCTCACTCCAAGCGCGTCGATCTCCCGGCAAACGGCCTTCAAGTGCTCGGGCGTGGTGCCGCAACAGCCTCCGACAATGCGAACGCCAAAGTCCCGCACGAACTCGGACAACATGGCTGCCATCGGTTCCGCTTCGAGCGGATACACCGCCTCGCCCATCCCCGTGTTGAGGGGCAGTCCCGCGTTAGGGATGCACGATACCGGTCGCGTGGCGTGTTCGGTCAGGAACCTGATCGGCTCACGCATGTGCTCCGGACCCGTCGAGCAGTTGAGCCCAAGGACGTCCACGCGCAGTGACTCCAGCGTCGTCATCGCGCTGGCAATGTCGGTGCCCAGCAGCATCCGGCCGCTGGTGTCCAGCGTGACCTGTGCCTGCACCGGCACACGTCGCCCCAGCTCCGCGAACAGCTTTTCAAACCCGGCGAGGGCTGCCTTCACTTCGAGAATGTCCTGCGCGGTCTCCACGAGAAGGACGTCGACGCCGCCCTCCACCAGGTATTTCGCCTGCAGGTAGTACTGCTCCAGCAACTCACCATACGTCGTGGCGGAGAGGACCGGGTCGCTGCTGGAAGGAAGGAGTCCCGTTGGGCCGATGGAACCGGCCACGAAACGCGGACGGACTGGCGTCGAATAGCGATCAGCCACTTCCCGCGCGATGCGCGCCGCCGACACGTTGATGTCCCGGGCCTTGTCGAGCAGGCCCCACTCTTCGAGCCGGCGTGGCGTTGACTGGAAGGTGCACGTCTCCAGGACGTCGCACCCGGCTGCGAGGAACGAGTCGTGGATTTCCCGGATGACGTCGGGCCGCGTCAGCACCAGGTGGTCGTTGCATCCCTCCAATTCCTTCCCGCCGAAATCTTCGGCCGTCAGGTGATAACGCTGGATGCTCGTGCCCATCGCCCCATCAAAGACCAGGACGCGCCGGGAAAGGGCGTCGAGGAAGGCGGAGTCAGCGGGGGCGTCTGGTCGGTTGGTCAATGGGATCCTGGAACGAAATCGGCCCGACGCACTGGCGCCGGGCCGGCGCTTTAGCGGGTTTTTTTACGTGGCCGCAAGTTGCCTGAAATCGCCACGAATCGATTGTCTTGTGCGGTCGGTCCTACTCGGTGCCGATACGCGCTGACGGAGGAATAACCGGGCTAGGGGACCGCGGCAAGCGCTCCTGCCTTACGACGCCGACGAGCCGGGGAGGGTCACGTCGCTGGGGGTCCGGCCAACCGCCTTGGCCCGTGTGGCCAGGTGTTCGGCGAGCGCCACCAGGCGGTTCCTTTCCAGCGGCAATACGAGGTCTGCGAGGACATGCCGGGCAATCGCCGCTGGAAGGGCTCGCGAGGTGTCGCCGGCTTCGCGGTAGGTGACGAGGGCTCCACCCCCAGCGAGGGTTCCCCGCAGCAGGGAAAGCTCGGAATTATCGTCCGACACGAAGTCCCGTTCGGCAACCGTAAGAATCGGCGGTTGACGAGTCTGGGCGTCCTCCGCCTCTTCACGCGAGTCGGCGACCATGACCCGGTGCCCGGTGTTGGCCAGGGCCTGAGCCAGTCCCTCGAGCAGTGCGGTGTTCCCGCCAGCGAGAAGGATCATTGTCTATCGTTAGGTCCGGGAGAGGATCCGGTCAAGGGCTGGGAGCGCCTGC
Source organism: Gemmatimonadaceae bacterium (assembly GCA_035559475.1). Taxonomy (GTDB): domain Bacteria; phylum Gemmatimonadota; class Gemmatimonadetes; order Gemmatimonadales; family Gemmatimonadaceae; genus JABWBJ01. The sequence continues at coordinate 1,820 of DATMBT010000207.1, read as the reverse complement.
GCGTCCACCTCAATAAACTTGTTTCTTGAGCCAAAACCCGAGACGATCCGGACCATACGGGTCGGAACGCCAAGCTGATCCGCAAGGAATTCGATCAGCGCCTCGTTGGCTGCGTTGTCGACAGGCGGGGCGGTAAGGCGCACGCGGAGGACGCCCTCCTGAACGCCAGCGAACCCATCGCGTGAAGCGCGTGGCTGAACGCGCACCTGGAAGCGCACCACCTTCGGCGGGGCGGGTGAATTCGCTCCGGTTCGATTTCCCAACTGGCTCGTGGTGGGTAGCCTGATCCGCCTCACGGTCGTCAAGTTAGGCACTCGTTTGCCGCGCTGCGGCCTGGCAGCGAAGAAAGTTGACCTTTGCAAGGAGCTGGACCCTGCGCCGCAAACTGCTTGAGTTCTACTGGGGACTGGAGCGTCGGATGGTTCCGGGGCTCGAGTATTCCCAGCATCGATATGAAGAGCACCTCAAGCGCTGGATTCCGGACGAGGTGCACTGGCTGGACGTTGGCTGTGGCCGACGCTTGTTGCCTTCATGGCGCGCCGAGGGGGAACGGCTCCTCCGGGCGCGAACCAGGTTGCTCGTGGGCATCGACCTCGACCTTGACTCGCTCAAGGACAATGTCACTGCGGACGTCCGGATCTTCAGTCCCGTCAGTGCCCTGCCATTTCGCGAGGCGTCGTTCAACATCGTCACGGCGAACATGGTTGTGGAGCACCTCGAGGATCCAGGCGCGAGTTTCGCCGAGGTGGCCCGCGTCCTGAAACCGGGCGGGCTGTTCCTGTTTCATACGCCTAACGCCCAGGCATTCCCCACCGCGCTCGCGCGGATGGTACCTGACGCGGTGAAAGCGCCGCTCGCCCGCGTGCTTGACGGCCGCAAGTCGATGGATGTCTTCCAGACCTGGTACCGATGCAATACGGCTGAGGATGTCCATCGCGCGGCCCAGGCGGCTGGACTCGTTCCGGTTGAGATCTCGTTCGTGTCGTCAACGGCGATCTTCTCAGTGGTCCCGCCACTCGCGTTCCTCGAGCTGCTTTGGCTACGGAGGGTCCAGGACGAATCCCGTCGGCACCTGCGATCAAACCTCATCGCTGTCCTGCGAAAGAACTGAACAACGCGCCAGAGTTCGTGAGCACTACCCGCCACTTTCTGCTCGAGGGCGAAAAGGGGTGATTCGGCGCTAGGTGGCGCTCAACGGCGGGCTCGCCTGAGCGGAAACGGCCGGAGTTCTGACCAACGACCGCTCAGTCCTCGATGGGCTCTGGCTGGCGGTGGCCACGCCGCATTGGCAACAGGCTGGCAATGCCCGATAACCACGCCTCGAACTCGACGCGGCTCACCGTCGACGAATCGACGAGACGTGGTAACAGGAGCGGGTCAGTAGTGGCTGTTGCCAGGCCCGCTTCACACGTCACTCCTGTGCGAATGGAATGCTCCTTCAGCCAGGGAAGGAACCTGACGTCGGTGAGGCCGTTCGGATAACAAAAGGCGTCGAGTTGTTCTTCTGGCCGGAATGCCGCCAGCACTCGTCTATTGTCCTCGATCTCGCGATCGAAGGACGATTTCCGAAACGGGACCTTGTGACGGTGGGTGTGGAGTTGAACGTCGATCAGGTCGCGTGGCAGGGAGCGACATTCGGCAGGAGACATGATCTGCTGCCTGCGCTCGGCGAGAAACCGTTCGAAATCGACGCCAACACGACCAGCGAGTAGACGCAATATCGCGAGCTCATCATCGATACCGCCCGCAGTTCCTTCCCGACGCGCGTCAATCGCGTTAGCCGCTGCGTCCCGCTGTTCTGGGGTATGCAGCTCTATGGG
>DATMBT010000206.1:0-4293 GCA_035559475.1 Gemmatimonadaceae bacterium | reverse complement strand
ACGGGAGAATGCTCTCGCGCAGCCCCTCGGGCAGCATGTTGCGGATACCGACAATGGGATTGAGCGGATTGTCGAGCGTGATCAGCAGGTGACCGCCCGCCCGCATAACGCGGTGAAGCTCCCGGACGGCAACCGCAATGTCCGCACGAGTGGCGAGGTGATCGAGTGTCGAATTCGACACCACGGCGTCGAACGTTCCTGGTTCGAACGGCAGGCGCCGCACATCAGCCACTTCCGTCCTGACGCCAGGGTGCAGGCGTTGAACGGATCCAACGAGCGCCGGTGCAATGTCAACGCCGGACACGTTCGCGAAGGACGCCGATAGCCATGGGAGAAGGCCTCTCCCGGTTGCCTCATCAAACAGATCGGTCTTGAGCACGCTGCCCCTCGGGTTCGTGGGCAACCACCGCTCGAGAAGGCGCACGTTCACCGAATCGCTCACCATCCTCCACGCCCTGCCTTCACCCTCATGCTCCCACTCGGCAGCGATGTGGTCCCAGTACTCGGCGTTGGCAGCGTCGAGATTCGCATCGGCAACCGTAGGGCGCGTCTCCGTGATCATGACCAGATGCCCATGGCTGCGGCGATGCCCAGAACACCACCTGTCCCCACCAGACCCGTCAAAAGAATTCGTGGAGTAACCACGGTGGGCAGGGCGCGCGCGTTGAGCACCGCTGACGTGACGGTGGCAACCAGTAGTGCGCCGGTGGCGCCAACGGCGTGCCAGCGAGGGACAAGGACCAAAGACGCCATGATGAACGACACCAGGGACGCGCCTTCGATCGCTACCGGGATTCCGGGCCGAAGCCGCAGGGACGCGGATTGCAAACCCATCGCCGGCAGCGGAAGGAGCGGAAGCATTGCGAGCACGGTGATCATTGGCGCGACTGCTGGCGTAAATCGATCACCGACAACCAGCGGCAGGACGCGATCCAGGGCCACGACACCAAGAATGGCGCTCGCTACAAGGACCCACTGTGTGCGCTCGCCAAGTCGTCGCATCAGGCGATCGGTCGCTGACTGGTCTCGACCCCACGATTCAACCAGTTCGGGGACAGAGACGGTGAAGAGTTCCCGCACCGCAAAGATGATGGCCATGGCAATGCTCGCCGCCAGTCCGGCGAAGCCCACTTCGTCCGCGGCCAGGCCCAGGAGGCTTGCCGCGATCACCGGACCGCGCCAGCTCAGTTGTCCAAGCACGATCGACACGCCGGCGACCCTGCCGAATTGCATGGCACCAGGTGGCACTGGAACGCCCTGCTCCGCATGTCGGACGAGTGGCAGCACGCAACTGGCGGCGAACGCAAATCCAGCAAGCGAGCCAAGGGCGACGCTGGCGGTCACGCCTGCCGACCCGGCGAATGTCGCGAGGAGCGGGACGAGTACGAGCAACGCCAGGTTCCTTGCCGAGATACGGAAGCTCCAGATCCATGTCTCGCCCATTCCCAAAGCGATCTGCGCCGCGACGACGGCTCCGACTTCCGCCGCCAACGCGACGAACACGAGTCCCGCGTCCAGCGCATCGATTCGGGATGCCGTGAACACCAGGAGCGCTGCGATCGCGGCAACGGCAGTCAGCTGGATGGCACGTACGGGCAGCACCTGCAAGGTCATCGACCGGGCAAGACCGGCGCGGCGTGATCCTGATTCCGCGGGGACAAAGCGCACGAACGCGCTCGGTGCGCCCAGCGTGATGGTGAGGGCACCGAGGGTGACGATCGCCAGTGCGACCGTCATGCGACCGAATTCCGCGGGGCCAAGCAGCCGTGGAACTACGGTGACGAGAAGAAGCTGGGTGACCAGTTCGAGCGCCTTGCCCCGCACTGCGGCCTGGCGCGGAGAGCCGAGCAGCCGTTGTGGCGCAGTCGTTCCTGGCGCGTGCACCGCTGCTACACGCGCCGCGTCCAGGACCTGTGAATCATCGGCTGGCAGCAGCGGAACTCTCCCCACACCCTCGTGCAACCCGATGCGCCCTCGGGCAGGGACCAGCCAGTTGCTGCCGTGCAATGCTTATGCCGCACGACTGCCAAAAGCAAAACGCTCCGAACTCAAAGCGCGGCCCCGCATGAGTTTGGTTGATTCGAGCAGTTTTATCGCTTCCGGAGTCCCTTCCCGGCCAGCACCCCGGTTGGCTGCCCGTCCGCGACAGCTGCCTTCCCGTTCACGAACACCCAGCGCATCCCGACGCTGAGTTTCTCGGGTTCCACATAAGTCGCCATCTCCCGGATCGTGGCGGGGTCAAAGACAATCATGTCGGCAAAGTTGCCCGTCCTGATGGAGCCGCGCTCACGGATGCCGTAGACCTCCGCCACCTGCTGCGACGACGACTGGATCATCCGTTCCATCGTGATCACGGGTTTGTCGAGCACATAACGACGGATCTTGCGTGGGTACGTGCCATAGAGCCGCGGGTGGCCGCCGGAGCCGTCGGAGCTCGTCATCACGAACGGATCCTTCATGAAGGTCTCGATGTCCTTCTCGGTCATGTTGAACGACGCGACACCCATGTCGAGGCCATCGCGGATCATTTCCAGAGCAGTCTCAACTGGTGGCATTCGCTTTTCCTGCGCCACCTGTTTCAGCGTCTTCCCGATGTACGGTCGCGCAGCAGCGTTGCCGTTGATGAGAAGCAACGTGCTGTCGCCACCGCGACGGCGCAGGTTGTCGCGCATCTCGACCAGGATCTTCTCCCGCGTCGGTGGGTCGGCGATGCGGAACCGCAGTGAATCACCGCCGCCTGCCTGCGCCCACCGCGGCAGCAACGCCGCGCTCAGGCCGGTCCCGCTTGCCGTCCACGGATACTGGTCGGCGACCACCATGTGTCCCTGCGCCCGCGACTCGCGCATGAGACGGAGCACGCTGTCGGAATACCCCCAGACATCGACGCCTAACGCCTTTACGTGACCGATGTTCGTGGTGAGCCCGGACTCGCGCCCGATGCGGATCGCCTCGCGCACGGAATTCATCAGCCCGACGGTGTAGGAACTCTCGTCCCGCTGGTGGGAGTCGTAGATGCCGCCGTACGGTTTCGCCGCCGACACCACCGCGATGACCTCCTCCGTGCTGGAGTAACTCTGCGGCGCATAGAACAGCCCGCCGCCGACGCCGTACGCGCCCTCGCGCATGGCCTTGTCGATCAGCTTGCGCATGCTGTCGACCTGCGCGGGAGTCGCCTTCCCCGAGGAGTTCCCCATGACGTTCCCGCGAACATCACCGAAACCAACCAGTGTAAAGACGTTCGTCCCGATTCCCGCCTTCTCGGACTCCGCCATCACGCGGGCGACGTCGAACGGGCCACGCCCATCCGGCCCGATGGTCAAGGTGGTGATGCCCTGCATCAACGCGCTCGGCGCGCGGCGCGTGTTTTCATTCGCGCCAGGCAGGCCGGCCAGCAGGTGGTTGTGCGGGTCGATGAATCCCGGCGCGACGATGAGCCCCTGCGCCTCGATCACGCGTCCCGCCCGCACGCGGGCCTGCGCCGCGTCACCCACGAACACGATGCGATCGGCGCGAATCCCGACGTCGGTAACACGACTCGGTGTCAACGAGCCGTCGTAGACGGTACCGCGGCGGATGAGGATGTCGACGCTGTCTGGGCCCTGAGCCGTTAATGCAATCAGGAGCGGAAGGAAGGCAATCATGGGTTTCACTTGGGGGATGAGCTAAGTGCTGAGTGCTGGGTGCTAGGGCTGTTTGCTGCGAGCAAGCGCTGGTTTGGCAGTGTCAAGGAGCAACAAGCCCTAGCACCCAGCACTCAGCACTCAGCGATTGTTCTCAAGTCGGTCGGATATCCGGTTCAATTGCAGTGCAGTGTTTTCAAGCGCCGCGGCAATACGCGCCATCTCCCGTTCCGCCTCGGTCCATTGCTTCTGCTCAATCGCCTCACGCGCGGCGGGCATCGTCTTCACGCCGTACCCCGTGTAGTAACCTGGTGCGTACAGCAGGTGGCGGTACCAGGGGCGCTTCGGCAGGCCTTCCGGCGACGTCATCGTGCGCTCGGCGTCCTTGAGCATCGCATTCACCGCCGTGACCGCCGCGCGGTCCAACTGACTGCCTAACGCCGATCCCTGCGCGCGCTCGAACCGCGCCGCGGCGCGCGTCAGCGACTCGACCGCGTTGTCGAGGGCGGCAAAGTTCAGGTACGGCGCCGCTGCCTCGCGCGCCGGCAGGCGCTCCGGCCGTTTCGGGTCGGCCGTTGCCGCCAGGACGCCGTCGTCCAGTTGCCGGTTTGTTTCCGTGATGCGTCCGGCGACCTCGTCGCGGAGTGCCTTCAGCTCCGTCACGTAACCACGC
>DATMBT010000205.1:0-9184 GCA_035559475.1 Gemmatimonadaceae bacterium | reverse complement strand
GTTCGGGTCCGACGGGGCAACGACCAGGTCACCGATCGACGCGTTCTCCTGGTCGTCGAAGAGCTGCGTGTACGTGATCCCGCCATTGGTGGTCTTCATGAGGCCACCGGCCGCCGAGCCGATATAGAACACGCTCCGGTTGCCAGGGACTCCAACAACCATGGGAATGCGGCCAGCCTGGTTCGCGGGTCCAATGGCTCGCCACCGCAGCCTGCTGATCGCCGCCAGCTCGGGCGAGCCATTGACCGCGATTGCCGACGTCGCGGGCGTCCCCGATCCGGGCGGCGCGCCTGCACGCTGGGCGTTGACCGTGCTGGCAACGAAAACGAGCAGCACCGACACCAGGGGAAAACCGTGGATGGTCATGGGATCACCGAAAGAGGGCTCGTGCGATGGAGCCAATTTTCGATGGGCGGGGGGCGCTGGCTAGGGGGAGTTCCCCGCAATCGCCGGATTCTCCCGGAGAACTTGTGCCGGGCCAACGACTGGATTGTTTCCTGACCTCATGACTGACGCGATTGTCGTAGGCGCTGGACTTTCTGGCCTGGTGGCCGCGGTGGAGATCGCGACTGTCGGCCGGCGGGTCACGGTCCTGGACCAGGAGCCCGAGCAAAGCCTTGGCGGGCAGGCGCATTGGTCGTTCGGCGGGCTCTTTTTCATCGACTCGCCCGAGCAGCGCCGGTTGCGCATTCGGGATTCGCTGGAAATAGCTCGGCAGGACTGGTTAGGCGCTGCTGGGTTCGACCGGCCGGAAGACTACCGGCCGCGTCAGTGGGCCGAGGCGTACCTGCAGTTTGCGGCGGGGGAGAAGCGCGCCTGGCTTCACAAGATGGGAGTTCGCTGGTTTCCCATAGTCGGGTGGGCAGAGCGTGGACGAAACTCGGTGCCCCGCTTTCATGTGACGTGGGGAACCGGTCCCGGGCTGCTGGCGCCGTTCATCGCGCGCGCTCGTCAGGCGGAGGAGAAGGGACTCCTCGAGTTCCGGTTCCGCCATCGTGTGGACGAGTTGATTGTCGAACGCGGTGCGGTGGTGGGAGCGCGGGGCACACGGTTGGCGCCGACTACCGTGGAGCGAGGAGTGAAAAGCAGTCGCGAGGTGGTGGGCGACTTCGAGCTGCGCGCGCCGGCGGTGATCATCGCGTCAGGCGGTATCGGCGGAAATCATGAGCTGGTGCGACGGTACTGGCCCACCGCTATGGGCGCGCCGCCCCATTCTATGGTATGTGGTGTGCCAGCCTCCACTGACGGCGCTGGGCTCGGGATTGTCGCGCGCGCTGGCGGGAGGGTGATCAATAACGACCGCATGTGGCACTACACCGAGGGTGTGCGCAACTGGAATCCGGTGTGGCCTGACCATGGCATCCGGATCCTGCCCGGGCCGTCCTCGTTATGGCTCGACGCCAACGGCGTGCGGCTCCCTGCCCCACTCTTTCCCGGATTCGACACACTCGAGACGCTGCGTCACATCCTCAGGACCGGCAGCGATTACTCGTGGTTCATCCTCAACCAGCACATCATCCGGCGTGAGTTCGCGCTGTCTGGTTCGGAGCAGAACCCCGACCTCACGAACAAGAGCATCCGCCTGGTGCTCGGCCGCGCGATCGGCAAGCGCGCAGTGGCGTCGGTGGAGTCCTTCAAGGAACACGGCGCCGATTTCGTCGTCAGGTCGACGTTGACCGAGCTCGTGGCAGGGATGAACGCCGTGCCCGACACTCGTCCCCTCGACTACGCGGCAGTTGAACACACGGTTGGAACGTACGACGAGCAGGTGATGAACCCTGATGCGACCGATCCCCAGGTTCTGGCGGTGCGCGCCGCGCGCCATTACATCGGCGACCGGCTCGTTCGAGTCGCACCGCCACGCCCGATCCTCGATCGAGGCGCGGGCCCGTTGATCGCAGTGAAGCTCCACGTCCTTACACGCAAGTCGCTAGGCGGCTGTGAAACGGACCTCAGCGCGCGGGTGCTGGGAGCCGACGGTTCACCCATCCCGGGGTTGTATGCCGTGGGCGAGGCGGCCGGGTTTGGTGGAGGAGGGGTGCACGGCTATCGCGCGCTGGAAGGGACCTTCCTGGGCGGCTGCCTGTTCTCCGGTCGTGTCGCTGGGAAGAGCGCCAGCAAGTGAAGTGGCAGGGACAGCCTGCCAGCCTGGAGCTCCAACCGCATCGCCCTGACACCTAGACATGCTTCCTATTGACCGGTAGAATGTCTTGGTATGACACCTCCGCGCGCCGACCTGCTCCAGGGCACGCTCGACATGCTCGTAATGCGAGCCGTGTGCGATGAGCCGTTGCATGGCTACGCCCTCGTCAACCGGCTCCGCCTCGTATCGGGCGACCGGCTCCGCATCCCGCAGGGCTCGCTCTACCCGTCCCTGCACCGCCTGGAGAACAAGGGCTTCCTCAAGAGCGAGTGGGCCGCCACCGAAACGGGCCGCGAGGCGAAGTTCTACCGACTCACCGCGAAGGGGAAACGCCAGCTCGACGCGGACATCGCCGGCTGGAGCGAGTTGTCGAAGGCCATCGCGTTGATCCTCGGCAACCTTGCCCCTGAGCGATGAACCTCTTGTGGCGGTTCCTGCGGAAGAAATCGCTCGATCGCGATCTCGAGCGAGAGCTGCAGTTCCACCTCGACGCCCACGTCGCAGACCTTACGCGCGCTGGCCTCACGCGCGAGGACGCCTTACGCGAGGCCAGGCTCGCTCTCGGTGGACTCGAGCAGGCGCGGGAGAACACGCGCGATGCTCGCGGCACGCGGTGGCTCGAGGATTTCGTGCACGACACCCGTTTCGCCTGGCGCGGCATGGTTCGTTCGCCGGGCGTGACTGCCGCCATCGCCCTCACCCTGGCCATCGGCATCGGTGCCACCACCGCGGTCTGGAGCATCAGCGACGCGTTGATGCGTCGCTCCCTTCCCATCGACCGGCCCGGAGAGCTGTACGCGATCCAACGTGTCGGGATCGACGATGACAACTACCGGATGTCGTATCCCCGCTTCCAGCGATTCAGGACGGACCTGGGCGACTCGGTTCCGCTCGCGGCGATGGCTGCGATAGCCCCGGTTTACGCGAGGATCGGCGAGCAGCCGGAACAGTTGCAGATGCAGCTCGTGTCGGGGGAGTGGTTCAAGTTGTTAGGCATCGGCGCGGCGACCGGGCGCGTCCTGTCACCGGCCGATAACCGGACCCCGGGCGATCAACCGGTTGTTGTGCTGAGCCATGCCTTCTGGACGCGCCGCTTTGCCTCGGATCCCGCGATCGTCGGCCGCGCCTTTGCGGTCCACGGCCATTCCTTCTCGGTCATCGGCGTTGCCGAGCCCGGATTTCGCGGACTGACCGTTGGGCAGTCGGTCGACATCTGGATCCCGGTGATGATGCAGCATCAGGTCGGCCATCGCACGGATGCGTACTCATCGGACGCGGATACGGAGCAGCCGTGGGTCACCCAGGACGGGATTCACTGGCTCACGCTCCTCCTTCGCTCGACAGCGTCAGCCTCCGCAACCCTGGGAAGGCGTCTGGAGGCCCGGTTCCGGATTGAGCAGCAGGAGGAATTCGCGACCAGGGATTCGGCGTCGCGGGCGCGCGCCATGCGCGAGCGCCTGGTACTCGAGCCCAGGCCGCGCGGCTTTTCGCCGTTGCGTGAGAGCTTCGGCGAGCCCCTGCGACTCCTGATGGCGGGCGTTGGCCTCCTGCTCCTGATCGCGTGCGGCAACATTGCCGGGCTGTTGATGGCGCGCGGCGCCGCCCGGCGCCATGAGGTTGCCATCCGCGTGTCATTGGGAGCGCGTCGGGGACGACTGGTCCGTCAGATGCTGACGGAGAGCGTGCTGCTCGCGATGCTGGGCGGGGCGTTCGGCATTCTGGTGTCACAGTGGAGTGCATCAGCGATCGTGCGGGGTGTCTACAGCGGCGCGCGCACGGTGCCCCTGGCCGTGAGCATCGACGGCGGCGTCCTGGCGTTTGCCGCCGCGGTCACCGTGCTGACCGGCCTGTTGTTCGGCATCGCGCCGGCGTGGCAAGCCACGCGCGCCGGTGTTCACGAAGGGGTGCGAGGCATTCGCGACTCGTCAGGCGGCAGGATCCACCGCGTGCCCCTGGGCCGCGCCCTGGTGGCTGCGCAGATCGCGCTCTCGCTGCTGCTGGTCGTGTCGGCGGGCCTCACCATGCGCACCCTCGCCAATGTCCTCGGCATCGAACCGGGATACGAGGAGTCGCGCCTGATCTCGGCACGACTCGACATCCGCGCGGCGGGCTACCGTCACGAGCAATTGCCGTCGATATACGACCGGTTGCAGCGCGAAGTGGGCGCGGTTCCCGGCGTGAAGTCGGTCAGCATGTCGTTGTACGGCCTCGCCGGAGGCATGCGACGTACCACGAACTACACGATCCCGGGCAGGCGATTCGAGCCGGGCAACAATGGCGGCCAGGAAATCCATGTGACCCCGGGTTTCTTTTCCACCGTCGGCATTCGCCTCCTCAAGGGTCGCAACTTTGGCGAGACCGATCGCGTCGGTACGCCCAGCGTTGTCATCGTGAGTGAGTCGTGGGCGCGGCACTTTTTCGGAACGCTCGACGTGATCGGGGCAAGGTTCGGCCATGGAACACGACCGGAGTTCGAGATTATCGGCGTGGTCAGTGACGCACGCGTCAACGGCCTCCGCGAACGGCCACAACGACTCGTGTATTATCCGATCGCGCAGGGGCCCCAGGAGTACCTGAGCAGCCTCGAGGCACGCGTCGACGGACCACCGTCGAGCATCCTGGCTGGCATCCGCGCCGCCATCACTCGCGTCGATGCCACGATACCGGTCGCTCAAGTGCGCTCGATGCGCGAGGTGCTGGAACGCCAGCTGTGGCGCGAGCGGCTGCTGGCACGCCTTGCCGGCGCGTTCGGCGGGATCGGGCTGCTCATCGCCGCGATCGGCCTCTATGGCGTGGTCGCCTATTCGGCCTCGAGGCGCCGCGCGGAGATGGGCGTACGACTGGCGCTCGGCGCCTCTCCCGGCAGGGTGCGTTGGCTCGTGTTAGGCGATTCGCTCCTGACGGTGCTGGCGGGTCTCGCCATAGGCGCCGCATTGTCTTTCCCCGTAATGGGGGTGACGAGAAACCTGCTGGTCGATGTGTCGCCTCACGATCCGTTCACGTTAGGCCTGGCAGCGCTGTTGCTGCTGGGGGTGGGGCTCGTCGCCAGCTTCGTGCCGGCGTGGCGGGCGTCACGCATCGATCCCGCCACCGCGCTGCGCGCGGAGTAGATCCCGCTCGCTTAGCTTCGCGACGATTCGAGATCTCGGGCAGGTACGCACTCAGGGCCGGGTGCCCGCCCGCACGTCGTCCGCATCGCGCACGCGCAGCGTCAGGCCTGCCGCCACGAGCAGTGACACGCTGCCAATAACGAGCCCTCACTCCGCGCGGGCGCGCGTTAGGCCGCGCGGTCTGCCGGATGTGGACGTGGGCGTCTCGGCATGCCGCGGCAGTGCTGGAGTCCCGCCGCGCGTACGCTGCGAGGCTCCGGACGGTCAGGGCCGGCTAGTGTCAGGCGGTGCTAGTCGTTAGGCCGTCAGGGCCGTCCCGTCCTGCCTCTGCCGCGCGGACAATGCCGTCAGCCATTCCCCTGAAGATGAAGGCATGGAGGGGACGCATCGCCTCCCAATACATCCTTCCCCACGGATTGACGGGAACAAACAACGCGCTCTGGCGCAGGCTCGATCCTCCGCCCGGGCGCTCGCTCACCTCGAACTCCAGTACCGCGACACCGGGGATCTTCATCTCCGCACGCAATCGCAGTCGCTTCCCCGGCACGTAATCCTCGACTCGCCAGAAGTCGACAATGTCTCCCGGTACGACTTGCTCGGGATGGCGGCGGCCTCGGCGTAGTCCCACGCCGCCGAATATCCGATCCAGCATCCCCCGCAGACGCCAGAGACCGTTGCCGTAATACCAGCCCGTGTTGCCGCCGATGCGCTCGACCGCCCTGAACAGCGCGTCCGACGGTGCGGTGGACGCACGCACCCGTTCATCGCGCAAGACGTCGTCGCCGACGGCGTACCGATCGGCGGTTGCCAGCGCCGCACTGGTCCAGCGTGATGGCAATGGTCCTGCACTCTCCTCGGTGAACGCGATCGCAACCGATTCACGGAATGTCACGCGATCGAGTGGGATCCAGTCGCGAATGCGGCGGTCGGTCGTCACGACATCGTTTCGCAGCCCTTCAACCAGGGGGCGGGCCACTGCAATCGGCACACTCGTGACGAGGTTCAGCCAGTACGATGAGAGCCGTGGCGTGAGAACAGGGACGCGAATCACGAAGATTTCCTTTCCCATGACCTCGGCGCACTGCTTCAGCAACTCTTCGTACGTGAGAACCTCACCACCACCAATGTCCAGCACCTGTCCAATCGATTCTGGCACGCGCAGCACGCCGATGAGGTAGGCGATGACATGGTGAATCGCGATCGGCTCACAGCGTGAACGAACCCAGCGAGGGCAGATCATGACGCGAAGGCGCTTCGCCAGGTCGCGGATGATCTCGAATGACGCGCTTCCCGCGCCCACTATGATGGCCGCTCGGAGCTCGGTGACCGGGATACCATCCTCCCGAAGGACGTCGCCCACTTCCTGCCGGCTCGCGAGGTGCTTCGACAGGCCTGGACCGGACTGCCCGAGCCCACCGAGGTATATGATTCGCTTGACTCCGGCGATCCGGCCGGCCGCGCTGAAGTTGCGGGCCGCCTGACGATCGCGAGCCTCGAAATCGGCGCCGCCGCCCATCGAGTGAACGAGATAGTACGCCACGTCGATGCCTTCAACGGCACTCGTCAGGCTGGCGGCGTTCAGCATGTCTCCCTCGACGCACTCCGCGCCGGCGTCCTGCAGCGCGCTCATCCGGCGGACATCACGCGCCATGGCCCGAACCGGGTGACCGCTTGCCAACAGCTGCCGCGCCAGTCGTCCGCCGATGTACCCGGTCGCTCCTGTGACGAGGATCCGCGATCGTTCAGGTAGCTCGCTCATTGACCCAGTAATCGAGGGCGGCGAAGTCGATCATGATCTCGACTCCGTTGATCGGAGGTCGGGCTGGAGCCCCAGGCTCGAAGGCACTCGATCTTCCTCGACCGCGCTCACTGAGCGCGATCGGTTTCCCAGTGGAAGCGGTGGAGCGTATAGTGAAATACGGGTGACAGCACGAGAGCTGTGATCGCAAGAAAGACCAACCCCGAGTAAAGCGCGAACACGCCGGCGAACACCTTGCCGCCCTGGGTCGGTATGTCGTCAACGGGACCCATCCCGCCAAGCAACATCGCGGAGTTCTGGAACGCATCGATCCACGACAACCTCGCTACCCAATGGTAGCCAGACATGCCAATGGCCAGCGATGCAAGTACGAGGACTCCCGCGTAGCCGGCTTGTTGAGTCAAGTGGCTGATAAGTCTTTGGCGGGATGGTTGTCGCGCAGAGTCGTTCGTCCGAGGCATTTGCCTTCCATGTCAGGGTCCTGAATGTGCCTGCCAGCACCTGCCATGAAATGCACACGTTTGCCAACGCTCAGCAAGTGAAAACGGGAGACCAAGCTTGGGGCCGATCTCCCATTCTGCACTCAGCATTCTGCACTCTGCATTCTGCACTTTGCTCTTTGCCGGTCACCGCGGCACGTGATCCATCGTCGGCGTGCGTTTCCCGAACAGGAAGATGAGCGCAAGGCCGGCGAGGAACCCACCGATGTGCGCCATGTACGCAACGCCGCCACCCGAACCGCCAACCACGCTGATCTGCGCGAAGACCTGAAGCAGGATCCACATCCCGAGCACCATGAAGGCAGGCATGTTCACGATCTGGCGCGCCGCCAGTACCCTGACCGATCGCTTCGGAAACAGCACGAGATACGCGCCGAGTACACCCGCGATCGCGCCTGACGCTCCGAGGCTCGGAATGACGGAATCGGTCGCGAACATGATGTGGGCGACGCTCGCCGCGAGACCGCACACCAGGTAGAAAATGAGAAACTTCGCGTGCCCGATCCGGTCTTCGATGTTGTCACCAAAGATCCAGAGATAGAGCATGTTGCCAAGGATGTGCGCCCACGACGCGTGCATGAACATCGACGTGAGCAGCGTCAGGTAGATCGGCGTCGGGCCCGGGTACAGCTGGATGGCAACACTTTGGCCGTCTACCTGAATGGTCTGCATACCCACCAGGTCCCTGCCCTGCGTTATCTCGGCCGGAACGGTGCTGTAGCCGTTGATGAACGACTCGCCCGCGCTCATCTCGATGAGCCAGACGAGTACGTTGACAGCAATGAGCGCGTAGGTGACGACCGGAACGGTCTGTCGATCGGTGTCGTCATCACGGAGAGGCATGACCATGTTCTGTTCCTCGGCGGTGGCGGTCCGCTGTTGATAACCCGATGAGACAACGTCGTGCGCCTGCCTCGACCATGCGCAGGTACTGGACGAGGCAGCTACGTTAGTAACGGCAAGCTTGGAGGTCGACGATGCCACGCCTTGTCTGTTGTACCTGCCTGGCGCTCCTCATCGCCACGCCGTTGGTGAGTGGCGGGCAGACTATCCGAGGGATCGTCAGGGAAAACTCAGGCACGCCGCTCGCCGGCGTCCTGATGACGCTTTCGCTCGACGACAAGCCGGAATCAACAGTCGTCAGCACGCTCACGAACGCCCTCGGCACGTTTTCTCTGCGCGCCCCGCAACCGGGACGATACCGGTTAGGCGCCAAGCGGATCGGGGTGCGACGGTTCGAGTCCGAGGCGATCGACGTGTCGGCGGCGCAGGAAATCGAGCGCGACGTCGCGCTCGAAGCTCTCGCGTACCGACTCCCGGCCGTCACTGTTCGCAGTCACCCGTTATGCGTCCGCCGCGCCGACCAGTCGGAGCGAGTCGCATCTCTCTGGGACGAAGCCCGGACCGCCCTCAGCGCCACGCAGGTGTCGCTGCGTGAACGGCTCGTTCGCGCTCGGATCGTGCGGTATATCCGCGACGTCGATCCCCAGACCCTTCGCCTGGTGGCCGAGCGGATGAACCGTGAGAGCCGCGGCGTGGTCGAGCGACCCTTCGTGAGCGTGCCGGGTGAGGTGCTGTCGCGCACCGGATACTGGCGCGTACTGCCTAACGATAGCGTCGCGTATTACGCACCCGACGCCGACGTCCTGTTGTCCTCGACGTTCGCCCGCGA
>DATMBT010000204.1:0-4375 GCA_035559475.1 Gemmatimonadaceae bacterium | reverse complement strand
AGTTCGTCGCGAGGCTTGACCGCGAGATCCTCGACTCGATGGCGCCGGCGCAGCTCGACGCCCTCCAGGCACGACTCGACAAGCAGAAACAGAAATACGGACTGGCGACAGACGGGAGTGAAGAAGAAGGGCCGCGGTTTGAAGGACGCATCACCGTCCATGTCGGCGACCCCGATCAGGCGCAACCGGCCGTCGAGGCGGTTCTCGAGTCAGCTCTCAAGCGGTGGAAGATGGTCCGCATCGAGCGGACCGACGGGGAGGCACGGATCGTCTATGCCGTGCGTCCCAAAAAGGGCCAGAACCTGGATGCGATTTCGAGTACTCTCACTAACGAGGCGGCGCCATTCGTCGCCAGCGTGGAGGTGGAACGATGGGCCTGACATTCATTCGCCAACGCTCCCTGTTCGCCATGGCGATGGGCGCACTCATGGCCATTTCCTCCGCTGCCGCCGCCCAGGCGGAAAAGGACGAGAAGGCTCCCAAGGCGCCAAAAGAGCCGCCAACTCCGGAAAAAATCGCGGAGTGGAAGAAGGAAGCCGAGGCCCGAGCGCTCTTCAGCGCCGATGCGCCGGTCGAGATCAAGCTCGTCGGCAACTACAAGGTCATCACCAAGGACCGCGACACCCTCAGCACCAAGGAATACTGGGGCGAGGTCCAGATGGCGGACGGGAAGGGCGCTGAGCTCAAGATCCCGGTGATGCTTCGTACCCGCGGCCACTACCGGCTCTCCAGCCGGAACTGCTCGTTCGTGCCGCTCCGACTCGATTTCAAGAAGGCCGATGTGAAGGGGACCGTGTTCGACGGTCAGGACAAGCTGAAGCTCGTCACGCACTGCAATCCGAACCCGATGTACGAGGAGTACATGATCCGTGAGTACCTCTCGTACAAAGTGCACAACCTGATCTCGCCCCGCAGCTATCGCGCGCGCATGGCCAAGGTCACGTACGTGGACTCGGCGACCGGGACGCCGATCGAGACACGCAACGGCATCTTCATGGAGCATGAGGATGACGTCGCGAAGCGCATGGAAGGGGAGGTTGTCGAAATCCGCCGCGCCCTGTTCGACGATGTGGATCCGATCCAGATCCTCGAGGTGGCGATCTTCGAGGCGTTCGTCGGCAACACCGACTGGTCACTGGCCGCGCTGCACAACGTTCGACTCGTCAGGCAGCAGAACGGAACCTTGTTGCCGGTCGCCTATGACCTCGACTTCTCCGGCCTGGTCGGCACCAGGTATGCGACGCCCGATCCGCGCCTTGGCATCCGCAACGTGAAGGAGCGGCTGTATCGCGGACCGTGCAAGGAGCCCGAGGAACTGGCGGCGCTCTTCGGACCGTATCGCGAGAAGAAAGACGCCATCCTGAAGCTGTACGACGAAACCCCGGGCCTTGATGGCAAATATCGCAACGATGCGAAGGCATTCCTGAACCAGTGGTTCAGGATGCTGGACACCCCGCGCGACGCGAAGTGGATGTTCGTGGAGAACTGCAAGGTGGTGCCGGGAGTGTAGGAGCCAAGACCAAAGTCGAAGACCAAAGTCCAAGGGGCTTGAGTGCGATCTCAGGCCCCTTTGATTTTCGCTCTCACCCGTCACCCGTCCCGGATGAGCGCCCAATGACGGCGGCAGCCGTCAAATGCCCCGTGACATTCGCCATCGTCCGGAACATGTCCGGAATCGTATCGGCGCCTAACAAGATGCCGAGTCCTTCCACCGGCAGGCCCGCGTCCATCAGCACCGGCGCCATGATGATGATCGAGCCGCCAGGAATCCCGGGCACGCTGAAGCTCGTGAGCACGACGGTAAGCACCACGCTGGCCAGTTGAGCCGGTCCGAGGGTTACGCCGTACAATTGCGCAATGAAGGCGACACCCACCGTCTGCCCGATCGCGGTCCCGATGCGGTAGACCGATGCTGCGAGTGGAAGGAAGAAGCTGGTGATCTCGTCAGGCAGCTTGAGCCGGTCCCGCGCGCTTTCAATCATCGCCGGCAGGGCGGCGAGGGATGACCGCGAGCTGATCGCGACTGCCTGCGCCGGGAGCGCTGCCTGTGCGAACTCACGCAGCGACACGCGACCCAGCCAGGACGCGACCGGATACAGCACGACGACGCCAAAGAAGAACGTCATCGCGGACGCCAGCGCGATGTACCCGGCGAGCGCACCAATCGCGGAAACACCGAGTCGCACGACGAGCGCAAAGGCCAGCGCAAAGACGCCGATCGGTGCCGCCCACAGGATCCACCTGACGAGCGTCATTGCGGCGTCACGGATGGCTTCAAACACCCGGACGACCGTCGCTCGGCTGTCACCCTTGAGGCCTGCTATCGCCAGCCCGAACGCAATCGTGAACACGATGAGTGGCAGCATGGCGCCGTCCGCCGCCGCCTTCACGGGATTGTTCGGCACCAGCTCGATCAACCAGCTCGCGAATCCGGGAATCCGCTTGACGCTTTCCGCCGTTGTTGTTGCCGCTTGCGCGGCACTTGCCTGGAGCGCCGCCTGGGCGGAGGGATCGATGACGAGCCGACCAAGCAACGGCGGGGCGACTATCGCTGCGAAAACGGCTCCCGCCGTCAGCGTGACCAGGAAAAACACGAAAGCTCGAACGCCGATTCGTCCAAGCGTGCCGGGATTCGGTGCCGCCGCGATGCCTGCGACCAGGCTCCCTACCACGAGCGGGATCACGGTCATCCGGATCGCGTTGATGAACAGCGTGCCCAGCGGCTCGATCCACCGCGCGGAGCTTACCAGGGCTTCATTGCCGCTCATGGAAACGAGCAGACCGAGCCCGAGCCCGGCCACGAGCGCGATCAGGACGCGCGTTGTCAGTGACATGGGCGCGTAAGGTACGGGTGGCCCCGCTACCCGCCACCCGTCAGACCGCCGATCTTACACGTACCGGTAACGACGCCGGGGTCACGGAGAGGACGATGACTGCCAAGAGTTACCACGACCTGATTCGCGAGGCAAAGACTCGGGTCGCGGAGGTGACGGCCGTCGAAAGCATGCGGATCATGCAGGAGAAGCCGGACACCGTCATGATCGATTGCCGCGAGCCTAACGAAGCGGCGCTGGGAACGGTGGCCGGCGCCATCGTGATTCCCCGTGGGCTGCTGGAGCAGAACATCGAGCGGCATGCGACGCGCGACCGGAAGATCATCATCTACTGCGCGTCGGGGAATCGTTCCGCGCTGGCCGCGGACTCGTTGCGGGAGATGGGGTACCAGGATGCTGCCACCATGGCCGGCGGGTTCCGCGCCTGGGTCGAAGCCGGCGGTGAAGTGGACGCCTGAACGGCGCCTTCGGGTTTTGAAAACACTTGCGCGCGGAGGCGCGGAGCCGCGGAGGAAATTGTACTGAACGGCTAGTACTGTTCAGTCCCCCGTGACCTCCGTGACCCCCGTGGTTAAAATGTTTTTGACGAGCGTTAGGGTTCACACCGGGCGTGCGTGACATGCGACATCCCCTGCTTGACGCACACCCTCTCCTTCCGCTGCTCGCTGCGGACCTGCGCGCTCGACCGGGGCGGCTCGAGTCGGACGATGGGGATCCGGCTCGTGCCGCTGTTGCAATCGTGTTGCGGGCCGCGAACGCAGTGCCGAGTCACGAGTCACCAGTCACCAGTCACGACGAGACGCCCGCGCTCGAGGTCCTGATGATCCTTCGGGCCCAGCGCGACGGGGATCCGTGGAGCGGGCAGGTTGCACTCCCCGGTGGACGTCGCGATCCGGGCGACGCCACGCTGCAGGACACCGCGGTTCGCGAGACGCTCGAGGAAACCGGCATCGACCTGTCGGCCGAGGGACTCGTGTTAGGCACGCTCGATGAGCTGCGTCCGCGAACGCCCGTACTCCCGCCCATCATCGTGACGCCTTATGTCGCGATCGCTCCCCCGGCGTTTTCGCTCCAGATCAGCGACGAACTCGCCGATGCATTCTGGGCTCCGTGGAGCACTTTCGCGGACCCGACCGTCACCAACGAGTCGACCGTGAACGTCCGCGGCGCGGACTGGAAAGTGAGCAGCTACCTCGTCGGCGAGCGCATCGTGTGGGGCATGACTGAGCGCATCCTGCGGCAGCTGGCCGAGCGAATCAGCGCTCTTTGAGCCCGTGACGCGTCGCCCTTGCAGCGCGTCCTGTGCAGGAATAATGTTAGGGCAGCCTAAATTACAGTTTCGTCAACTGGAAAATGAATTCCTCCATTAGTCGCTGCACGGTATTCGCTGATCGCTATTCGCTGATCACTCGCCTATGACCGCGCCAGCGCCCGCCCCTGACAGAGACGCAGTAACGGAGCCGGAGCCGGCCGAAACCGGCTGGCGTCGCACCCGTGTAACTCCAAGCCTTGCTGAGGTTTACCGGACCATACCGGTCGCC
>DATMBT010000203.1:0-3820 GCA_035559475.1 Gemmatimonadaceae bacterium | reverse complement strand
GGGAGCGTTGCTGGCCCTGTGGCTCGCGGGCTCGACCCTCAATGTCTACAGCCAGGTCGGCATGATCCTGCTCATCGGCTTGGTGTCAAAGAACTCCATCCTGCTGGTGACGTACGCGAACGACCTGCGCGCCAAAGGCATGGACGCGGTCGCGGCGATGCGGGAAGCGGGCCGGATCCGCCTGCGTCCCATCCTCATGACGTCGGTGGCGGCGGTGTTCGGCGCGCTGCCCATCGCGATGGGACTTGGTGCCGGTGCGGAAAGTCGTCGGCCGTTAGGCTATTCGATCATCGGCGGCCTGGTCGTATCGACGCTGCTCACGCTGTTCCTCGTGCCGGCGGTGTTCGTGGTCTTCGAGCGCCTGCGCCGGAAGAGTGCCGTGCCAGCGCCTCGCGGGGGCACTCACACCCCGGAGTGGCGTCGCCCAGTCGACGACCCGGCGCCGGCTATTGCATCCCGAATGGAGAGGCCATGACGATGGAATTGCAGAATGCAGAATGCAGATTGCAGAGCCGCGCGTGCCGTTTGGTCCTCGGCCTGGCAGTGCTCGCGAGCGTGAGTCCGGCGTACGCTGCGGCCCAGGCGACCGCTCGTGCCACGACCACACCCGTCGTGACGCTGACTGAGGCGCGACGCGCTGCGCTGGTGGTTGACCCAGTGGCGATCGAAGCGACGGAGCGGGTTCAGGCCGTTGGATGGGAGCGACGGGCGGCGAGGATCGATCTCATCGCGCCACGCATAAGCACAAACCTGAACTACATCCGGTTTTCCGATCCGTTCTTCAACTTCGGTACCGGAAGCGTCAGCCCTAACGCGGCCTCAGCGACGCTGGAAGCGAATTACGTCCTCATAGGCGCAGGAAAGCTCGGCCAGGTGAAAAGCAGGACCGCAGCGCTCGAGAGCGCGGAGGCGAACGAGACGGTCACGCGTTTCCAGTCCGCGCTCGAGACGGATGCGGCGTATTTCGCCGTCCTGGCGTCGCATGAACTGGCACGCGTCGCCGCTGACCGCGTCAAGCGCGCCGAAGAACAGCTGGCCGTCTCGCGGGTTCGCGTCGTTGCCGGTGACGCCATTGCGTCCGACTCGTTGCAGTTGCTGCTCGAGTTGATTCGCGCGCGATTCACACTCCTGCAGCAGGATTCGGCCGTGGTAGCTTCGCGTCTTTTCCTTGGCAGCAGGGTTGGCCTGACCGGTCCTGCCGACGCGGCGCCGATCGACACGGTGATGCCACCCGACCTCCCGTTCACCGAGGCGCAGGCCGTGGAAGAGTTGCGGCGGCGCGGTCCGGACGTGGAAGCGGCGCGTGCCGATGAACGGAGTGCGGACGCGGCGCTGTCCACGGCACGCGAACGGTACATCCCGGCGCTCACGCTCGGATATACGTACGGGGCATACGACAGTGAACTCTTTCCGTCGGCACTGAAACGATCGCAGGTATCGTTAGGGCTGGTGCTCCCGATCTGGGACGGTGGATTGCGCGAGATCGCGGTGGCCAGGTCGAGCGCCGAGCGCAACGTGGCGAGGGCGCGTCGTAATGAGCTCGAACGGGCGTCGGCAGAACGCATCGCCCAGGCGTACCTCGGCTACCAGACCGCCAGGCAGGGAATCATGCTGGCGCAGGTAGGTGTTGCCGCTGCCACGGAGACCTACCGCGTGCAGCGGGCGCGTTATGGAGAAGGTGCAACGATCATCATCGAACTGCTCGAGGCGCAGGAAGCGCTCAGCGAGTCCGAAGCTGGCCTCGTCAGGGCGCGCTTCGCCTCGCGGCTGGCTCTGTCGCAGATCGAGGCGCTGCTGGGGCGTCGTGTGTTCGACGCGCCGGGGCAGTGATTGCTTTCAACCATTGAGGAAATCATGCAGCGCTCCTGGAGAATGAAGAGAAGTCGACGAGGCGCGGGACGTCCGCTGATAGTCGGCGCTGTGCTGGTCCTGGGCCTGGTCGTGATTTTCCTGCTCATGCGCGGGCGCGGCGGGGCGGCGGCGCAGGAAGGCATGGCGGCCGAAGGTGGAGCGGCGCCGGGCGGTGGACCGCCCGCGATGCCACCCATGCCCGTTGACGTGGATACGGCGCGCCGGCAGTCGGTGGTGGACGCCGTGCGCGCGACCGGACGCATCGAGGCGGTGCAGGCGATCGAGCTGCGGCCTGACGAGCAGGGACGCGTGACGGACCTGCTGTTCAGCGAGGGGCAGACGGTTGCGGCAGGCACACCGCTGGTGAAGGTCGATGACGCCATGATCAAGGCGCAGACCGAGCGTGCGAAAGCCGACCGCGACCTTGCCAAGCAGCAACTCGAGCGGGTGAAACGACTGCGTTCGCAGAACGCCGCGTCGCCTGCCGACCTGGAACGCGCGGAAGCAAACGCCAGAAGCGCCGACGCCGGAATCGCCGTGCTCGAACTGCAGCTCGAGCGGACGACCGTGCGTGCGCCATTCGCCGGCGCCATCGGCCAGCGTTTCGTCAGCGTCGGTGACTACGTCACGACGTCCTCGCGGCTGCTCACGTTGCAGACTGTCGATCCGCAGCGCGCGGTCATCGAGGTGCCCGAGCGTTATGCGGTGAAGCTGCGCGCCGGCCAGGTGATCGAGTTCAGCGTCGCGTCGCAGGAGGGTCGCACGTTCCGTGCGCGGGTGGACTTCATCGACCCGGTCGTGCAGAACGAGAACCGCACGATCCTGGTGAAGGCGAGCGCACCGAACCCGGGCCGTTCGCTCAAGCCCGGCATGTTCATCGAGGCAAGGCTGGCTACCAACACGCGGGCGAACGCCATCGTCGTCCCCGAAGACGCGATCCAGCCAATGCGTGCGGCGAACGTCGCCTGGGCCGTCGTGGATGGAAAGGCCAGCCGGCGTGTTGTGCAGTTAGGTGTGCGCTCGGCGGGCGTGGTTGAAGTGCTCAGTGGTGTGCAGGCGGGTGACGTGGTTGTGGTCGGTGGACTGGAACGGATGGGAGAGGGAATGCCCGTGGCGCCGCGTCCGCGCGGGGCGGGGGCATCAGCGGACAGCAGTGCGAAGGGCCAGGTGCCGAAGGGGCAGGTGCCGAAGGACACGTCTCGTTAGGGCCGGATTACCAGCTCCACTTCGTCGAAGAGGTTGCCCACAGACGCCCTGATCAGCGTGAGGCCGGGGACCAGCCCGGTCGCAACGCCGGTGAGGGGGTCGATGGATGCGATGTTGGGCTTGAGTACCTGCCAGGTGACCGTGACGCCGGTCATGATGTTGCCGTTGGCATCGCGTACCTCGGTAGTGAACTGCAGGCTGTTGCCAACGGTGAGAGGCCGCTCCCGTTGTCCGAGGATCAGCACTGAAGCCGGAACCACCGGCACGGTCACGGAGAGCGATGCACTGCCGGTGCGTCCTGCGGCGGCGGCCACGATGGAGACGCTGCCGGGCGAAACGGCGGTTGCCACCCCGTTGGCGCTCACCGTAGCCACTGCGGGATTGGAGCTCGACCAGGTGAACGAGACGTTAGGCACGATGGCGCCCTTTGAATCGAACGCGATGGCCGTGAACTGCTGCGTGGCGCCAAGGGCCGTCAGGGTAGCCGATCCGGGTGACACGATAATGAACAGCGGTGGACCGGCGGGGAGTGAAACCGAAAGCACGGCGACGCCGGTGACGCCATTCGCCGACGCGGAGATCGCGGTGGCGCCGGCACCGAGGGCGGTGGCCAGGCCTGTCCCGTTGACCGAAGCGACGGCCCCGTTGGAGCTGGCCCACTGGAACACCACGCCCGTGAGCACGTTGCCATTGGCATCGATGGCGGTCGCGGTGTACTGCTGCGTTGCACCGAGGCTGGTGAGCGTGGTGACTTCCGGCGTGA
>DATMBT010000202.1:0-4941 GCA_035559475.1 Gemmatimonadaceae bacterium | reverse complement strand
CCCGTCACTCCCCATTCGAATCATGAAGAAAGCCCGCATCGCGGCGATCGCCGCCCTTGTTTCCATCACCGCCTGCGAAGGCCTCAAGGAAGCGATGACCGCGCACGTGGACGTGGTTGCCCGCGCCGAGAAGCAGGAACTTTCGGTCCAGCGATTCGCGGACATGATGGCTGGCTCCCCCCAGCTCCCGCTCGCCAAGCCGGTCGCCGAGCAGGTGGCCGACGTGTGGGTCAACTATCAGTTGCTCGCTAAGGCAGCCGCCGTGGGTGATTCGATGACCGACACGGTCATGATTGACAAGGTCATGAAGGTGGCCTACGAGAGCAGCAAGGTCCGGAAGTGGGTGGAGCAGGTCAAACAGGGCTTCAAGGTCGATACGTCCAACATGGAAGCCGCTTATAACGCGGGCACCGAACTCCTTTCCGCGCGCCACATCCTGTTTGCCCTGCCGGCGGCGCAGCAGGGCAGCGGCAGCGACTCCGTCATGCGTCGCGCCGAAAGCGTGCGCAAACAGATCAACGACAAGAACTTCGCGGCACTGGCCAAGCAACACGGCAGCGATGGCACCAAGGATTCGGGCGGCGACCTCGGCGTCTTCCCGCCGCAATCGATGGTGCCTGAGTTTTCGCGGGCCGTCGCGGCGCTGAAGCCGGGTGAGATCGGGCCGATTCTCCGCACGGACTTCGGGTACCACATCGTCAGGCGCAACACGTATGCCGAGGCGCGCCAGCAGTTCAGCGCGATGTATACGCAGGCCATGCAGCAGAAGGCGTCGGATGCCTTCGCGTCGGGCATGGAATCGGCCAACAAGGTTGAAGTGAAGCCTAACGCGGCCAAGGTCGTGAAGGACGTCGCCGCGGATCTCGACGGGCATAAGAACGATCGCACCGTCATCTGCACGTCGACGGCCGGCAACTTCACGGCGGGCGATGTGGCAGAGTACCTCCGCAACATTCCGCAGCGCGACCAGATCCGGGGGCAGATACAGAGCGCTCCCGACTCGGTGTTTCCCAATTTCGTAAAGGGCCTCGTGATGCAGGAGTTGCTGCTCAAGCAGGCGGACAGCGCCGGCATCAAGCTCGACACGGCTGAAGTGTCGGCGGCGCGCCGGGCGTTCACGGGCCTGGTCCAGAACGCGTGGGCCGGCCTGCGCATCTCGCCCGCACTCCTCGCCGATAGCGCGACCACACCTGCCGAACGTGAACGGCTCGCCGCCGCGCGCGTCGAAGCGCACCTGGGCCGCCTCCTCCAGGGCCAGGAGAACTTCGTCGAGATTCCGCCACCACTGGCTGAAGCCCTTCGCGAGAAGTACGACGCGTCGATCAAGCCGGCCGGTATTACTCGCGCACTCGAAGTGGCGCAGAAGGCTCGCTCGGCCGCGGATTCCTCGCGTGCGGCGTCGCAGCCGAAGAGCGCCGTCCCCATGCCCGACACCGGCGCCATCAAGCGCTAGTCACACCCGTATTTGACGAATCACCCTGCAGCAGCCGGTGTAGTTACCGGAACATGAAGCAATCCAGACTGATCGTTCTCGCCGTGGCCGTCGCTGCATCTACCGCGACGGCCCAGCAACCGCAGACACCACCGCCGCGACCCGCGGCGCAATCGCGGGCGACCGACGGCATCGTGGCCGTCGTCGGCACCCATCCCATCCTGTGGAGCGAGGTGCTCGAAGTCATCGGGCAGGAGCGCTCCCGCGGCACGCAGATGCCTAACGATTCTGCCGGGGCCATCGAGTTTGCGCGCAACATTCTCACCCAGCTGATCGACGAAGAAGTGCTGCTGCAGAAGGCGGCAGGCGACACCAGCATTACCGTCGCCGATGCTGATGTCGCACAGACCGTCGATCGGCAGGTCCAGCAGATCCGCAGCCAGTTTCCGACTGAACAGGAATTCCTGCGCCAGCTTCGATCAGCCGGTTTCGGCACGCAGGACGAATACCGGAAATGGATGTCGGAACAGGCGCGTCGCTCCGAACTCCAGCGCCGCGTGGTGCAGAAGTATCAGCAGGAAGGCAAGATGATTCGCGTGGCGGTGACGGACCAGGACGTGAACGAGGCCTACGAACGCGCCAAGGCGACGTTCCCCAAGCGCCCGCCGGCCGTCAGCTTCCGTCAGCTCGTGATTGCAACGACCGCGACGCAGCAGTCATTGGATAAGGCGAAGGCCAAGGCGGATTCGATCCTGGCGGAGATTCGCCGGGGAGCGGATTTCGGGCAGGTGGCGCGCCGGGAGTCGCAGGACTCGGGTTCCGCCGAACGTGGTGGAGACCTGGGCTGGAACCGGCGCGGAGAGCTCGTGCCCGAGTTCGAGGCCATGATGTTCGCGCTTGCGCCCGGCGCCGTGAGCCCCGTCGTCAAGACGCAGTACGGGTACCACATCATCAAGGTCGATCGCTCCAAGCCGTCCGAGGTGAAGGCCGCCCACATCCTCATCAAGCCGGAGTACCTGCCGCCGGATACGCTGCGCGCGAAGGCACGTGCTGACAGCGCCATGGCCCTCTGGCGCAGTGGTGTGCCCTTCGACACGCTCGTCAAGCGCTTTCACGACCGCGACGAACTCGAGGCCAGCCTCGAACCGTTCCCGCGCGAGCAACTGCCCGAGTCGTATCGCAACGCCATCGGGACGAAGCCGAAGGGCGAGTTCATCGGCCCCTTCTCGATTGCTGACCGCCAGCGTGGCGTACCGAAGTTCGTCGTGCTCCAGTTGATGGACGTGATCGACGCGGGTGAATACACGGTGGAGGAGGTGCGCGATCGCATGCGCCAGCAGCTGTCGCAGGAACGTTCGTTCCGCCGGCTGCTGGAGCATCTCAAGCGGGAAACGTATGTGCGCACGTACCCCATCGAGGCTTTCCTCTCCCGGGGTCCCTGACCATGCAGCCGGCGCCCAGCGCCGGTCACGCGGCGATACGCCGGGAAAACATCACGCCCGGTGATCGCACGCGCCCCAGGATCGCCGTCACGTTAGGCGATCCGCGCGGCATCGGTCCCGAGGTGACCGCGCGTGCCCTGCAGGACGAGGCGCTGAAGCGCGCCGCGGATTTCGTGGTGGTGGGTCCCACGGGCACGCTCGTTCCGCCGGCGGAAACAGTCGGAACCTGGCCCGTGGCCGGTAGCGCCGCGGACGCCGGAAAACTGGCGGGCGCCGCCATCGAACGCGCGGTCTCGCTCGCTCTCGCGGGCGACGTGGACGGAGTGGTTACGGCTCCCATCGACAAGGCCGCGCTCCTGGCAGGCGGATACGACTTTCCCGGCCACACCGAAATGTTCGCATCGCTCACGCGTACCGACGCGGTGATGATGCTCGCGTCGGATCGGTTACGCGTTGTGCTGGCGACGACGCATGTGCCACTGCGCGACGTGCCCCGGTTGCTCACCGGTGACGTCATTGTGAGAACCGCTGCGATCACCCGTTCCGGTCTCGCTGATTGGTTCGGCCTGGTGACGCCACGCATCGCGTTATGCGCACTGAATCCGCATGCCGGCGACGGCGGTCGCTTTGGCACCGAAGACGACGACGTGCTGGCCCCGGCTGCGCGAGCCGCCGGACTGTCGGGACCGTTTCCGGCTGATACGGTGTTCGTGCGCGCCCTTCGCGGTGAGTTTGACGCCGTGATCGCGCCGTACCACGATGTCGGTATGACAGCCATCAAGGTCGCGTCGTTTGGAAGTGCGGTAAACGTCACGCTCGGACTGCCGTTCCCCCGCACCTCACCCGATCACGGTACCGCGATCGATATTGCGGGGAAGGGAATTGCTGACGCGTCGAGCATGCTCGAAGCGATACGAATGTGCGTTCAAATCGTGAAAAGAAGGTCGGAGCTCAGAGCTCCGAGCTCAGAGTAACATCGACCCGCCTAGTCACGAGTCACGAGTCACGAGTCACGAGTCACGAGTCACGATGGCCCACGCTCACGTTCACGACCACTCGCTGCCGCATTTGCACGACCATGCGCACCCGTCGCACCAGGGACGGCTGCGGTGGGCGCTCGTGCTCACGGCGCTGTTTTTTGTGGCGGAAGTGTTCGGTGGGATCATTTCCAACTCGCTGGCCCTGCTTGCAGACGCGGGCCACATGTTCACCGACGTTGGTGCCCTGGCGCTCTCGCTGTTCGTCGCGTGGTTCAGCCGACAGCGCGCGGCGCCGGAGAAAACGTACGGGTACCTCCGTTTCGAGATCCTCGCCGCCCTCCTCAATGGCGCCGTTCTTCTCCTCGTCTCCGGCCTGATTGTCTGGGAAGCGATCGGCCGGCTGCAATCGCCCGAACCGCTGCAAGGCAACCTCATGCTCGTTGTTGCGATGGGCGGCCTGCTGGTGAATGCCGCTTCCGCAGCGATCCTGCGTCCGGTGCATGGTCACAGCCTGAACGCGCGCGGTGCATACCTGCACGTGCTCGGCGACCTGCTCGGCTCCGTGGGTACCGTGGCGGCCGCGATCATCATTCGATGGACCGGTTGGCTTGCCGCGGATCCGATCGCGTCAATTGCGGTCACGGTCATGGTGGTTCGGTCGGCGTGGCGACTGGTGCGTGAGGCCGTAAACGTCCTGATCGAGGCGACGCCGGGGCACATCTCGCTCGGGCGCGTCCGCGAGGGTCTGCAGGCCATCAGTGGAATCGAGTCCGTGCACGACCTGCACGTCTGGACCGTCACCTCAGGCATGGTGGCCATGAGTGCCCACGCCGTTGTCCGGGAGCCGGCGGAAAACCAGAAGGTGCTCGAGGCAGCCGTCGCGGCCATGCAGGGCCTGGGGATCGCCCACGTGACACTTCAGGTCGAAAGGGACTCGATTTGTGAAGCTCCCTGCCCTTAGAGCCTCCTAAGGCGGCCAGGTCCCCCCAGGGACCGTTTGTGGAATCGCGGGTCAGCGGAACATCGAACCCGCAGACTTTCCGGCGTTCTGACGTTGCTGCGCCACAGTGCCCCGCGTCTTGGTACG
>DATMBT010000201.1:0-2357 GCA_035559475.1 Gemmatimonadaceae bacterium | reverse complement strand
CAAGGCGACGGCGTGAAGAAGGCCGCGGCGCGTGATCTCGGTGCGGCGATTGCTGAGCGCCGCGACGCGGCAACCACGGTCTCGGCTGCGCTCGTCCTCTGTCACGCTGTCGGGATAAGGGTGTTCGCCACGGGCGGCATTGGCGGAGTTCACCGTTCGCCCGCCTTCGACGAATCCGGGGACCTCATCGAACTGGCACGCACGCCAGCCATTGTGGTGTGCACCGGCGCAAAGTCAGTCCTCGATATTCCAGCAACGATCGAGAGACTGGAAACACTTGGCGTTGCCGTGATCGGCTATCGCACGAGCGAGTTTCCCGGCTTTCATTACGCGAGCACTGGAATTCCGGTCCCGAACCGGCAGGACGACGTCGGCGGCATCGTAGAGGCATACCTGGCGCAGCGCGCGCTGGGTCATCCGGCTGCCGTAGTCGTGGTTCAGGCGCCTCCCGCCGACGCGGCACTCGCCCGCGGGGATGTGGAGCGCGCGCTCACGGCCGCGCTGTCGAGCGCGGAAACGGCCGGGATCCGCGGCGGTGCCTTAACGCCGTGGCTCCTGTCGGAGCTAAGCCGCCAGACCGAGGGTAGAACAATTACGGTCAACCTCGCCCTGCTCGAGGCCAATGCCCGGCTCGCGGCCGAGCTGTCCGTCCGGTTGGCATCGCACCGTGACTCGTAAGGCAGTGGCGCAGTTCCGTGACCGACCGCATGCTGGATGGGTTATCACGATGCTGATGACACGCACCACTTGTTGGAAAAACGCAACCGTTGAACTCGGCGGCGCCTCAGTGATAGTATTTCGTCGAACGTCGTCTCGCACATGAGGGTATTGGGGAGATGCCGGCTCCGTTCATGAGTTCCGAGGAGTACGATGAACGCGCGCACACGCTCTACAACGACGCGAGATATGACGAGGCGTTGGCGGTGCTGCGTGAGGGGCTCACACTCTACCCGCACGCCGTAGAACTCCACATCGGGGTTGGCTACGCGCGACTCGCCCGCGAGGAGTTTGCGTGGGCGAGGCGGAGCTTCGAGGAGGCGCTTGTCCTCGACGGGGACCACGAGGACGCGCTGGCGGGCTACGGCGAGACGCTCTTGCGGTTCGGCCAGACGGCCGACGCCTTGCGCGCCTTCCGCCGCGTCCTCGATCTCGGGTACGAGGATGACCTCGAACTGATGCTGCAGGTCGGGCGCGCGCTGTTCCGCGATGGCCTGGTCAGCGAGGCCAGGGAGTTCTTCGAAATTGCGGCTCGTCAGGCGCCCGAGTCGGCCGAAGCAGTGGCGCTCGTTGGCTTCGCGCAGCATCGCCTGGGTGAGGACGAAGCCGCCATAGCAACGCTGCGGCGCGCCCTCCAGCTCGACAGCGACAACGCGGAAGCCCGGATCTACCTGGGCAACATCCTTTATGATCGCGGTGAACTCGAGGCGGCGTTGTTCCACCTCGACCGTACCGCGCCCGAGGATCACTGGGAAGAACTGGGGATCTGGCGGCTCATCGAGCTGAAGAAAACGATCCACCGGCTCACTGACGACGACGCGGACATCCGTCGGTGGGAAAGCCGGCTCACCGAACTCGCTGGCGAACCTGACGCGATCGACGACATGCTCGCCGAGATCGAGCAGCGCGCGCTCGAGGATGCGCAGGTCGATGCGCGTAACCAGCTCGAGCTGTTCGGGCAGATGCTGGCCGGGTTGGCGGACTCCCGTCACGATGGGGTCAATCACCGCATCCTGAAGGACGGCCACCCCTTCGACGGCACCTGGGAAGAAATCGTGACCAAGATGCGCGACTCGGCCGGCGCCTGGTCCGAGCGACCGGTGCACGAGTTCATGATGAACGAGGCGAGGCGCGGGTTCTCGCTCACTGGCGTCGTGATTCCCACCGGCGACGCGGAGAGCTTCATCCGGGGAAGCGCTGACGCGGGGTTGCTCAGAATCCTTAAGTAGAAGGGTGCGCAGGGTGCGCAGGGTGCGCAGGGTGCGCAGGGTGAATAAGGTGCATTGAGTGCCGTTGCACCCTATGCACCCCATGCACCCTATGCACCCTAAAATGGATTCTGACTCGTTGCCCATCGTGCGGGCGGTGCTGCCTAACGGCCTGACCGTCCTCGTGCGCCCGGACCACAGCGCGCCGGTCACTGCCATCGTGACCTGGGTCAACGCCGGGTACTTCGACGAGCCCGACACAGACGTCGGCATCTCGCATGTCCTGGAGCACATGTACTTCAAGGGGACACCGACGAGAGGAGTCGGCGAGATCGCGAAGGAGACCAAGGCGAGCGGCGGCTACCTGAACGCGCACACGATTTACGACCACACCAGCTACGACACCGTCCTCCCGAGTTCCGGATTCGTGCG
>DATMBT010000200.1:0-8367 GCA_035559475.1 Gemmatimonadaceae bacterium | reverse complement strand
ATCCCACTACAGAGTCCGACAGCTATTCATTCATCTCCGGCGGTCTCCACTGGTTCGCCGGTGGGACGGTGGAGTACCGCGTCGTGGGAGCCGAACCCGTAAGCGGTGGGAACACCGCCGTGGTGGCGGGCGAGGAGGAATGGGATGCGCTGATCGCCGGACGCAACTTCGCTCGCAACGATGCCACGACGCAGACGAATCCCTGCACCGGACT
This sequence comes from Gemmatimonadaceae bacterium, assembly GCA_035559475.1. Taxonomy (GTDB): domain Bacteria; phylum Gemmatimonadota; class Gemmatimonadetes; order Gemmatimonadales; family Gemmatimonadaceae; genus JABWBJ01. Next base: position 8,153 of record DATMBT010000200.1, on the reverse strand, counting down.
CCCGAATTCGATCACGTGGGCGCCTATCGACGGACCTGGTGGTGTCGTGGGGTCTACCTCACCGTGCTATGTCATTGGCGCCAAGGAAATCGTGGGCTTCAACATCACCCTCGACAATGGTGAGTCCTGGGGCACAAACGGCGCCGCCACGGTCATCGACGTCGCGGATGTGGCGACTCACGAGTTCGGGCACGCCGTCGGGCTGGGTCATGTGGGCGCGCCGCGAGATGGCTGCCTGACGATGTACAAGTTCGTCATGGACGGCGAGATCCAGAAGCGCACGCTCGGCCTGGGTGAGAAGCTTGGCCTGGCGAAGGTTTACGGAAACACGAACATCACCGCCGGCACCTGCGGCTCGTAAGCCTGGCGTCTCCCAAAAAACGCTGTACAACGAGGTCACGGAGAAAGGCACATCCGTGACCTCGTTGTTTTGAAAGCTCGAGCGCTACAGCGGAACCAGTCCTCGCCTCAGGCCTATCGTCACGGCTTCGGTGCGCGAGTGCACGCCAAGCTTCAGCAGCACCGAGGCGAGGTGGTACTTCACTGTGTGACCCGAAATTCCGAGTTCAGCGGCGATCTCCTTGTTGCCCAGTCCGTGCGCGACCAACCGGAGCACGCTGAGCTCGCGGGCAGTGAGCTCCGTTTCGCCCTGAGTGTCCACGGTGGCATTGCTGGTCTGGACCGCCGAGTCGCTCACCACGACGTCGGCCTCGTCAGGCGATCCAACGAGGACCACGTCGCCGTCGCTGTGCAGCAGACCGGCGAGCTTTCTTCGCACCGTCGGATCGCCGACGGACAAATGCACGCGAAGCTTCGCCTTCCCCTTCATACGCCGGCCAGCATTGCGTCGACGTCCGTGGACGGCACCGCGAGCGCGAGGCCCGCGACGATCATCGCTGACACTCCAATGACGCGGCCCTCGGAGTCGGCTAACGGGCCGCCGGAATTCCCCGGGCCAAGGCGCACATCGGCCTGCACCCAGCGCAAACGCTCCTTGCTCAGCTCAAGGCCCGACGGCAGCCATCCCACTGCCTGAAAAACGCCCGCACTTACGGCATCCACCACACCAAACGGGTGCCCCACCGCGAACACGAGCGAGCCCGGACGCAGCGTGGCCGGATCGGCCGTCCGCACCACGGGCATCCGGGCCCCCGGTACGCGGACGATCGCGACATCGCGATGAACGTCGCGCGCGACAACCTCGCCAGGGACCGTGCGGCCGTCCGGCGTCATTACGTGAACTCGCGGCGACGTCACGACATGGGCGCTGGTGACGAACAGTCCGCTGCGCCAGGCAATGGCAGCGCCCATGCCATTCGCTCTCTCGCCGCTGACGATCCTGGCGACACTCAACCGCAGTCGTTCTGCGGCTTCACTGAGAAAGGTGGTGGTCACGGCCGGGTGCGGGGCCTCTCGCCAATCAGCACGTCCACGGGTACGAGGGCACCCCCGCGCACGACGCCAAAATGCAGGGACTTGCCCACGACGTCACCAGACAATGCTCGCAACAACTGGTTGATGTCATCGAGTGGCTGGCGATCGAGCATAACGATTACGTCTCCAATCAGCATGCCAGCGGTTGCCGCTGGCCCCCCGGGTTCTATCGAAAGGATGATCAGCCCACCGTCACTCCCCATGCCAAGCTGCGTTGCCGCCGCCTCGCTGAAGCGCACGGGTTGCATCGCGGCGCCAAGCCATCCGCGCGCCACATACCCCCGGTCGAGCAGCTGCCGAACTACGCGGTCCACGGTCTCGACCGGAATTGTCGTCGCAAACGCGCCACTCAGTCCGCCCGAGTTGATGCCGTGGACTCGACCCGTCGCGTCAACCAGTGGACCACCGCCGAATCCGGGGTAGACGGTGAGGTTTGACTGGAGTCGCCGGGCGATCTCTCCACCCTTCCAGCAACGCCAGGCACCACCGACGGCGCTCACCGTGCCGAACGAGACGCGCGGGCCATCGTCACCTAACCGGGCAAGCGCCAGGACGAGGTGTCCCGGCCGCAGCGACGCCGGATCGCCGAGACTGGCCACCGGCAGTGACCCGGCGGGGATCCGCAGGACCGCGAGGTCCGTCCCTCGATCGCGGCCGGCGAGCGTGGCCTTGGCGCTGTTCCCGTTAGGCAGGGTGACGGTGATGCCCTCTTCGCGCCGGATCGTGCCATCGGTCGTCACCACGATGCCGTCCTGCCAGTGCACGCCGGTGGAAGGCATTCGTGGACGGGCGTGCACGGCGACAATCGTCGCGCCAGCCTCAGCCGCGGCGTCAGCCAGTTGGTTCGAAAGTGTCGCCAGTGAATTCTCTGTCATGATTCCGCCTGTTCGTGTGGTTGCTGTCGAACCATGCGGCCTCACAATTCCCGTCACCATCCGCCGAACGGCTAGGCGCCGAGCCTGTTGCTCGATTCGATAACACGGCTGCACGCAAGAACCCCGGGGGTGGCGGCGATCAGCGTGCAGTGGATGTTCAACTGCCGCAGCAAGACCTGACAGCGCCTAACGCTTCCGGGCTCCGGGTTCGTCGGTCACGCGTGCCAGCTTCTGGCGAACCGCCGCGACCTGCACCGCAATGGGCGGATCCGGGTCCCTGAAGACGTCGATATGCCGCTGATAATACTCCGCCGCCTTCGCCCGGTCGCCGCGCGCCTCATACAGGTCACCCAGCATCAGGAGTGCCTGCGCGTACCACCCTGATTCGTAAACGCCGCCAGCATACGCCGACGACGTCGCCAGCGCTTGCTCGAACAGGACGATCGCCGAGTCCGGCTTTCCGGTTCGCGCCAGGATCGCTGCGGCTTCCGGAAGTCCGCGATTATAGAGCATCATCGCTCCACCGGGCCTCGACGCGTGCCACGTCAGGAAGGCCGATACCGCGCGGTCCCATTGACCCTCGGCCGCGGCGATCGCGCCTACCGCCTGGGCGGAGTCGGCCCGATATCCTGGATGGGAAGGACCAGTGCTGGCGCGCCACTCGTCGAGCAGCTTGTTCGCCTCGCGCACGTGACCAACGTCGGCAAGCAGGACGATGGTCCTGGCGTAGTAATCGGGATTACGCTCGTCAGGCGCTGTCGCCATAAACGTCGCATACCCCTCACGGGCCCGCATCGTGTCACCCGTCATCCGGAACTCGGCCATCACGGTCATCGGGTTCCGGTACACCAGCTCATTCCTCGACGGACACGCCTGCCAGGCACGGAGTCGGCCGCGCTGCAGGTCAAGCGAGCACTGTTGCACCTGGAGGTTGGGCAGCTGCCGCCCGTCCGCGGAGTTCAGCCAGGTTTCCACTGAGTCCAGGTCGCGACGTCCCCACAGGATGGCCGACGCGACGAAGTACCGATAAGGGTTTTCCGGCAGGTTCTCCTTGAGCCGCGCGAGCGTCGAATCCGCTGCCGCGAATCGGTGTTGCGCGATCTGCATTTCGGCCAGGTTCCAGTAGGCGACGGCAGCTTTCGGTGTTGAAACCACGGCACGCTCGGCCATCACTTCTGCTTCACGGAGCCGCCCGACTTCCGCGAGCATGGCCGCATAGTTGGTCTCCTCACGGCCTTGCGCCGCCAACCGTACCCACGCCGCCTCCTCCGCCTGCACATCACCGCGGGTTTCGTGATACCGGGCTTCGATCTTCAGTCGCTCGAACTCCGGGAGGCGCTCCCGAAGTTCGAAAGCGCGGCGGGCAGCGTTCGTTGCCTCGCTAACAGCGTTCAGATTGATGTACGACGCGTACATCTGGCTGTACGCGCCAGCAAACGTGGAGTCGAGCACAACGGCTTCCTTCCCCAGCGCAACCGCCTGCCGAAAGTTCCCCTCGTTATGGAAGCGCTGTGCCGCGGTGAACGCGCGAAGCGCCGGGAGCGAGGCCGTCGTCACCTGGGCCAGCGCAGGCGCCGTCAGGACGGAGCGTAAGGACTCGCCGATGCCGCGACGAAGTTCACGCCCCACCTTTTCGACGGCGCCGATCAACTCGTTCTCGTTTGCCGCGGTCGCGCGCGCGGTCAGGGCCTCGCCTCCGCTGGCGGTAGCCACGACGCGGGCGGTGATCTGGTAACCGCTGCCAAGTCGGGAGATCTCGCCGACGACGAAAGCCTTGGCGCCTTCGCGCTCCGCCAGCTCCTGCACTTTCGATTGCGGCAGCGATGTTCCGTGCTCCAGTCCCATCCGCCCGAGGCCGGCCCACATCGCCGCCTGGCTCATCACCCGGACAGCGCGCGACTGCTGCAGGTCGACGCGGATCGCATCCGTGATGGTGGCTGCGAGCGACGAATCCGCCATGTGGTTCTCGAAGTCGGATACGAGCACGATGTCGTTCTCGGCAAGGACATCGTCGCCGATGAGCGTGCCCGCACGACCCACGCGTGCAAACCACGCGACGCCAGCCATCACGAGCATCGCCACTACGACCGCCCCTGCGACCACTCGCCCCCACCGTCGCGATACGCCAGGAGCAACGACGGCGGCCGGGGCTGCGGGTGTCACCATGGCGGCAGTGGTTGCCGCTGCGTCGAGCGCACGCAGAACGTCTGCAGCGCCCTGCGGCCGGTCGGCCGGGTTCTTCTCGAGGCAACGCATAACGATTGCCTCAACCGATGCCGGCACCGTGTTTCGGAGCGCGGACAGCGCTTCCGGCTTCCGGGTGAGGTGGCCCGCCAGGACCTGCTGGGCGTTTCCAGTGAACGGAGCGCGGCCGGCCAGGACTTCGTAGGCCACTGCGCCTAACGCATAGATGTCGGCGCGATGATCCATGGTCGGATCCGCCGTCGCCTGCTCCGGCGCCATGTACGCGGGCGTGCCGAGCGTAACACCCGTACCCGTCAACTCCGCCGTCCCCGCGGCCTCGCTCACGGCCTTTGCCACGCCGAAGTCTGTCACGAGCGCGTGACCGCTGGTCAGGAGGATGTTCTCGGGCTTGATGTCACGGTGCACTACGCCATGCTGGTGCGAATACACCAGGGCATCCGCGACTTCCCTTATGACCTTGACACCTTCGTCGATCGGCAGTGCCCCACCCTTCGTCAGCCGGTCGCGTAGCGACTGCCCTTCCACCAGCGGCATGACATAGAAGAGGACGTCGCCTGCCCCGCCGGAGTCGTACAAGGGCAGGATGTGCGGATGATGGAGCCTCGCCGCGATTTCGATCTCACGCAGGAAGCGCTCTGCTCCCAGGCTGGCCGCGAGATCATGTCGAAGCACCTTCACCGCCACCTGTCGATGGTGCCTCAGGTCTTCGGCCAGGTAAACCGTCGCCATCCCGCCCGCACCTAGTTCTCGCTCGATGCGATACCGATCGCTCATCGCGGCGTTCAGGCGTCCAAACGACTCGGTCATCCATTCCCTCCTGAGGACGCCACAAACCTACGGGTGTGCCACTCCACGCGCACCACGACAGCGCCCCGGGATTTGCCTGGAGCAGCAAGAACGGGCATAGTACCACCTGTGCCCGGCGCCAACTGTTCACGTGCCAGCGGGATGCAGAATGCGAACGTTGATCAGTCTCATGATGTTCGTTGCGAGCACTGCCGCCGCTCAGTATCCACCAAAGGCACTGAAGAACCTCAAAGTGCTCCCGGCTGACATCAGCGTCGATTCGCTGCTCGAAGTCATGGCGGGTTTCACGCGAGCGCTTGGCGTGCGCTGCACCTACTGCCACGTCGGCCGCGATGCGCAGCCGCTCGACTCGATCGACTTTGCGTCTGACGAACGACTCGCTAAGGAAAAGGCGCGCGTGATGCTCCGGATGGTCGCAGCCATCAACGGTGAGCACCTCGCCCGATTGGCCACTCGTCGGACTCCGACGGCCTCCGTGGGATGCTTCACGTGTCATCACGGCGTCGCTGTGCCGAGAACATTGCAACAGGTCTTGCTCGGGGCATACGCCGCCGGCGGCATCGATTCGGTTGTGTCGTCGTATCGCACGCTGCGTGAGCGATACTACGGCCGCGCGGCTTACGACTTTGGCGAAGTCGCTCTGGTCGATGTCGCGAATTCCGTGCGTTCCTCCGGCTCGCTGGCGGATGCGCTCAGGCTGTACCAGCTGAACGTGGAGATGGTCCCGGCGTCGACCTACGCCTTGCGGTCGCTGGCTGGTGGGTCCCTCGCGGCCGGAGACACCGCGGCCGCAATCGCCAGCTACGAACGCGCGCTCGCCATCAATCCCAACGACGACCAATCGAAGGCTGCGCTCGTACGGCTCAAGCGGCAATAAGCTCGCCCTTTGGCGCCGTTTGGCAGTATGCGCCGTTTGGCAGTATGCGCCCTTGGGCATTTTGCGCTCTTTGGCAGTTTGCGCCTTTTGGCATTTCGCGCTCTCAGGCAGTTTACACCCCCATGCCTCTGTCCTCTGCACGCCTCACCGAAGCGCTATCCGACCGTTATGTCATCGAGCGCGAGATTGGCGCCGGTGGCATGGCGCTCGTCTACCTCGCCGAGGACGTCAAGCACCACCGCAGTGTCGCCATCAAGGTGCTCCGGCCAGAGCTGGCTGCCACGATCGGGGCCGATCGCTTCCTGCGTGAGATCGAGATTGCGGCCCGGCTGAGCCACCCGCACATCCTGCCGCTCTTCGACTCGGGCGCCGCCGGCGACCTGCTGTACTACGTGATGCCGTTTGTCGCCGGCGAATCGCTCCGGAGCAAGCTGGTGCGACAGCGCCATCTCCCGACCGACGAAGCGATCCGCCTGACGAGGGAGATCGCGAGCGCGCTGGGTTTTGCCCACCAGCAAGGCATCGTCCATCGCGACATCAAGCCGGAGAACATCCTCCTGGCCGACGGCATCGCCCTCGTCGCCGATTTCGGCATCGCCCGGGCGCTCCGCTCGAGCCGCACCAACGGCGACGGGCCGTCGGCCACCATGACGGTCGCCGGGATGGCGCTCGGGACACCAGCCTACATGAGCCCCGAGCAGTTCACGGCCGACGAGATAGACGGCCGAGCCGACCTCTATTCGTTAGGCTGCGTGCTGTTCGAGATGCTGGCCGGCGAACCCCCGTTCAGCGGCCCTACCATAGAGTCCCTGCTGCGCATGCACCTCACGACGGAGCCACGCCCCGTCAGCGAGCTCAGGCCGACCGTTCCATTCGGTGTCGTGCGGGCCGTGGCCCGCGCGCTCGCCAAGGACCCGGCGCAGCGCTTCCAGACCGCAGCACAGTTTGCCGAGGCCGTAGCCACCATCGTCAGCGGTGGCGCCACGCCAGCCGTGAGCGACGGCGGCACCGACACACCTAACAACCTGCCCCGCCAGCGGACACGGTTCATTGGCCGCGACCGGGAACTCGCCGAATGCGCCCGCCAGCTTGGTGAGACGCGCCTCCTCACGCTGACCGGCATTGGTGGCTCCGGGAAAACGCGGCTCGCGCTCCGGCTGGCCGAAAGCATGCTCCCCACATTCCCGGACGGCGTCTGGCTTGTTGACCTGGCGTCCCTCATCGATCCGGAGCGCGTCCCGGCGACCGTGGCCGGGGCGATTGGCGCCAGCGAGAGCCCGGACAAGTCGATCACCGAGGTCATCCTCGAACGACTGCGCGGCAAGCGCACACTCGTCGTGCTGGATAACTGCGAGCACTTGTTAGGTGCGGCCGCCGAACTGGCGGACACGTTGCTGGCCGCCGACGATGGCGCACGGCTCGTCGCCACCAGTCGCGAGGGCCTGGGGATTGAAGGAGAGCGGCTCTTTGCGGTCCGCTCGATGAGCGTGCCGAAAGACGCCAAAGTCGACTTTCAGCACCTCGAAGAGTTTGACGCAGTCCGGTTGTTCGTCGATCGGGCGCGCGCGGCGCGGCGTGACTTCACCGTTGGGCCGGAGAATGCCGCCGCGATTGCCGATGTGTGTCGCCGGCTGGATGGCATCCCCCTCGCGCTCGAACTGGCCGCGGCCCGGGTGAAGGTCCTGTCGGTGGAGCAGATCCGTGCCCGGCTCGATGACCGTTTCCGCCTGCTCACCGGAGGGAGGTCAGCCGTTCCACGGCAGCAGACGTTGCTCGCCACGATTCAGTGGAGCTGGGAGCAGTTGTCCGAGGACGAGCAGCGTCTCCTGCGTCGCCTGTCGGTCTTCACCGGTGGGTGGACGCTCGAATCAGCCACCGCGGTCGCCGGGAACAACGACGAGTTCGAGGTGCTCGACCTGCTGACCCGTCTCATCGACAAGTCACTCGTCCTCGTA
>DATMBT010000199.1:0-4488 GCA_035559475.1 Gemmatimonadaceae bacterium | reverse complement strand
AAAGGGTTTCAAGACCCTGACCGAAGGTGAGACGGTGGAGTTCGATGTCGTCGAAGGGAAGAAGGGCCCGGCCGCGGAGAACGTGACCCGAATGGGCAAGTAACGGTCGCCAACCACGCCTAACGAAACAGCCGGATCGTCACTGACGATCCGGCTGTTTTCTTTTTGCAGGATCACCGGTCGGATTCACACGGCGGTTTTACAAGGGCCGGAACTGCGAGTCTTCACGGATCTCGCGAATATGCGCGGAGAGGTGACGCCCAGGTGACGGCGACTGAGACATTTGCGGCATGGCTTCGCACACGCTGCTCGAAGGGGAGACCACGAACCACGTCATTGGGGCCTTCTTTGAGGTCTACAACACACTGGGATTCGGTTTCCTGGAACACGTCTACTCGGAGGCGCTGGAGTGGGAACTCGTGGAACGAGCAAGGACGGTACACAAGGAAGTCGTAGTCCCTGTCTGCTATAAAGGAGCCGTCCTCAGCACGCAGCGAGTGGACATGATTGTCGACGACACGGTCATCGTTGAACTCAAATCCACGGAGGTTCTGCCAATTACAGCGCAGCGCCAACTCCTCAACTACTTGCGAGCAACGTCGTTCCAAGTTGGCCTTCTATTGCACTTCGGACCAAAGCCGCGGTTCTATCGTGTGGTGCATTCTGATAAGACTTCCTCGGCGTCAATTCGCGGATTCCGCGCAAACTCTTAGTACGGCAGTTTTAAGACCGCCGTGCAAATCATCTTGGCGTGGAATTCGCCAGACCTGCTCGGCTCGCACGTCCAGACAAAACGAACGCCCCGGCTGGCAGCACCGGGGCGTCTGGTCCTAGAAACCCTCGAATCAGTCGTCGAATCCCGCCTCGCCGTTCCCTGAACTGCCGGGGTTCACCGCGCGCGACGCGGGCGCCGGCGCGATGATGCCTTCGTACGTTTCGGTCGGGATGCGGAACCCTTCGGCCAGCTGTGGTTCGAGGTCCTTGTTCAGCGCGCGACGCGCGATGTACTCGCCAATCACTGGCCCCTGCTTGAAGGCCTCGGCGTTCCCGCCTCCCGCGATCCAGGCATTCTGGATATCCGGGTGGCGGTCGATGATGAAGTTGCGCGACGCGCTCTGCTCATAGTGGCAGGCACGTGTCTCATTGAGCGGCTGATCCTTCATGAGCGGGATGCGCTCGGCCAGGAAGGCACGCGCGCGCTCGACCGTTAACGGATCGACGTAACGATCGCTCAGGTCCGGATCCTGTTCCGGTCCGCCGACGATCTGCGGACCAGCAGGAACCGGCGGGAGCGGGCCCTGGTTGCCGCCACCACCGCCGGCGCGACCACCACCGCCGCCACCTCCACCACCGCCGCCGCCGCCGCCGCGAACCCGGAGTCCGCGGCTATCGAACGGCAGCGTCGGCCAACCCGTCGTCCCGGGGAAATTGAAGCTCGGCATGTTCGGGTATTCGAACCGGCTGTCGCCGTGCGGCGTCGCGAAATAACACACGCGGCCGATGGGCTGGCGCATGCGCGGGCCTAACAAGCCGGGGAACGTCTTACCCATCCACGGACCCAGCGCAAAGATGTACTGCTGCGCCTTCACCGTGTCGTGGGTGTTGAGGATAAGACTCCCGATGCGCCCGTTCTCGAGCGGGCCCAGATAGGCGCGAGCGATGACCACGTCGCCGCCCATCTTCTGGAAGACCTCAGCCACGCATTGTGTTGACCGGCGCGCGCGGACCACGCCCGCTTCCGTTTCGTACAGACAGGCCGTGATGCCGCGCAGGTCGAACTGCGGGAACTCCTTCTTCACGATCTCGACGTCGACCGACTCGTGCTTCACGCCGTTCTTCACGAACAGGTCGCGCGTGGTCTTGGTGAAATTCTCCCACTCGGAACGGAACGTGAAATCACCGGTGGTGACGAAGAGGCGCATCTTGAGGTCGCGTCCCCACTCGTCGTCCCACGCTTTCCATCGCTGGATCGAACGGTTCGCCCACTGCATCCATTGTTCGCCCTGTGGCGGTGGACGATCGCCGTAGGAGGAACGCACGCCGCGCGTCTCGTCGCCCGACGTCGAGCGCGAATTCCCGGGCCCGTACGCGTCGACGAGCACCACCGACGCGCCCATTTTGCGCGCCCAGTAGGCGGTCCATCCGCCAAACGCGCCGGCGCCGATCACGGCGACGTCGTACGTCTTGCCGTTGATCGCGGGAGCGGCCAGCCAGCGGCCGGCGGCTGGAGCTTCCGGCTCGGGCAGCGTCGCCGCGCCTAACGACTTGGCGCCAACGGCAATGAGGCCGGCCTGGGCGCCGGCAGTCTTCAGGAAGTCTCGACGATGGATCTGGTCAGTCATCAGCAGTGCGAGTCAAGAGTCACGGATTCACGATTTACGATTCACGATTCACGAGTTCACTTCTTTGGCCACACGACACCCTGGTTCCGTGGCACGCGTCCCATCCCCTTGTACACGAACTTCTGCAGCCGCTTTCCTTCGTACGTCTCGGTGGTGTAGATGTTGCCGCGGCTGTCGGTCGCGATCGAGTGCACGGCGAACCACTGGCCGGGCTGCCGCCCGCCGTCGCCGAACTGCGTGAGGATCTCGAGGCTCTGCCGATCCATCACATAGACCTTCTCGTTCTTTCCGTCCGCCAGGTACAGGTATTTCTGCGCCGGATCCTTCGAGAAGGCGATGTCCCACACCGAACCGTCACCCAGCGTCCTGGGATGGATTCGGACTTCCTTTACGAACTTGCCGTCCTTCTGGAAGACCTGGATGCGATCGTTAGGCCGGTCGCAGACGTACACCAGCCCGTCGGTCGTCGGCTCGGCGCAGTGCAACGGCGTGCGGAACTGCGGGATCACCGCCGAATCCGGGCTGTACGGGCCGTAGTTCGTGTCCGAGGGGACGTTGCCGTAGGCGCCCCAGAAGCGCTTGATCTTGCCCGTGGTCATGTCGATCACGGCCACGCGTTTATTGAGGTAGCCGTCGGAGATGTAGGCTTCGTTCGCCGCGTTATCGAGCGAGACCTTCGCGACGCGACCGAAGTGCTCCGTGGAGTTGCTGTTGCCGGCCGTGAAGTTCGGCTTCGGGTTCTGCACCGGCACCGAGTTCGGCGTGCCGATCTGCATCAGCAGCTTCCCGTCGTGCGAGAACTTCAGGACGTGCGAGTCGTTGGTGCCGTTGCCGCCAATCCAGACGTTGTCATTCTTGTCGATCGAGATGCCGTGATTCGATCCGGGCCAGACATAGCCCTCATTCGGACCGCCCCACGAGTTGACCAGGTTCCCCTGCGGGTCGAACTCGAGCACCGGCGGCGCGCCCTTGCAGCATTCGCTGGTCGGCGGATTCACGCCGGCGCCATTTTCCGCCTCGTTCATCGTATCCTGCCGGTGCACGATGAACACGTGGTCGCGCGAGTCGACGCCGACGCCGATCGCGTTCCCCAGCACCCACTTGTTAGGCAGCGGCTTGGGCCAGAACGGGTCCACCTCGAACACCGGTGCTTCGACGGTGGGCTGCTGCGACTCGAGCGCCCGCTGCCCCACTGCCAGCGTGGCAACGGCGATGACCCAGCCAGAAAAAAGAAGGAGTTTTCTCTTCGTCATTTTGATTTACCAAACAGAGTCAGATGTGATCAGAGCGAGCAGTTTCCCCCATCCGCCATCCGCCATCCGACATCCTACTTAGGCCACAAGACGCCCTGGTTCCGGCTCACGGCACCAACGCCCTTGAAGTTGAACCGTTGCAGCCGCTTTCCTTCCGCGCCTTCGACCGTGTACACGTTGCCCTTCGAGTCCGTGGCGATGCCTGACACGGCCAGGAACTCGCCCGCGAAACGGCCGCCTTCGCCGAAGCTCGTCAGGTGGTTCAGCGACGACCGCTCGAGCACGTGCACCTTCATGTTCGATCCATCGGCCACGTACACATAACGCTGCTGCGGATCGCGCGAGAACGCGACGTCCCAGACGGCGCCATTCGCCAGGGTGTTCGGGGCAATGCGCGCCTCACGGGCGAACTTGCCGTCCTTCTGGAAGACCTGGATGCGATTGTTCTTCGAATCGCAGACGTAGAGCGTGCCGTCAGTCGCCTTCTCCACGCAGCGCACCCCGGAGAATTGCTTCGACAGCGGATCGTTAGGTGCGTAGGTGGTCGCAGCATCGTCTGGCGCGGAACCATAGGCCCCGAAGACGCGCTTGATCGCCCCGGTGTTCAGGTCCACGACCGCGACGCGACGGTTGCGAGAGCCATCCGCGACGTAGACATCACCGCCGTCGAACGCGAACCCGGTGGCGCCGCCAAACGATTCCGTATTCGCGCTCGCAGGAGCAAGCGCCGGGGGTGGTCCACCTCGACCGCCTCGGCCTCCTCGTCCACCAGCGCGACCGGCCGCTCCCTGTCCGCGTGCCGGCGACTGGCCCGCGTAGGCCGTATCCGCCGCTGCGGCACCCGCTGGAGCAGGCGCCTGCCCTGCTTTTCCATACTGAGCTACGAACTTTCC
>DATMBT010000198.1:0-7128 GCA_035559475.1 Gemmatimonadaceae bacterium | reverse complement strand
CAACGCCGACGGTCATCCTGCTCGACGATCAGTTCAATGAACGCGGGTGCTGGGTTGAACGCCCTGAGCCGCTCCTCGCAAAAATGAAGGAGCCGGACTTCGAAGGGCGGCAGCAGTGGTACGACAAGGATCGTGGCGCGTCGTCGCTCGAGGAGGTCGTGGCGATGATCGAAGCGGCTGTTGCCGGCGGCAAGAAGTGCGGCCCCTCCTGATCGGCTGACTCGGCTCGCCCGGGATCTGCCCCGGGCGAGCGACCCTACGGCCGGGGCGCGGACAGGTAATCGACCGCCAGGTTCGCCAGAGCGCGCATGCCAGGAACCAGCACACCCTCGTCAGCGAAGAACTTCGGCGAATGGTTAGGCGCCGCCTGGCTCATGCGCTCCTTCGGGGTCACGCCGATGAAGAAGAACAGCCCCGGCGCCGCCTTCTGAAATTGCGAGAAGTCTTCGGACGTCGTCGTTGGCCGGCCCACCGTCACGTTCGACTTGCCCAGCACGCGCTCCAGCGTCGGGATCATCCGGTCCGTCAGCGGCGGATCGTTGTACGTGACCGGCGTCCCCTTCACGATACGAACGCTGGCCGTGGCGCCACTCGCCAGCGCAATCATCTCGGCCGTCTTCGTCAGGCGCGCCTGCAGGCTCTCGCGTACCGTTTCGTCGAACGTCCGGATCGTTCCTGACATCTCGACACTGTCAGGCACGATGTTGGTCCGGATCCCGCCGCGTATCATCCCGACCGTGATTACCGCCGGCGTGAGCGTCAGGTCCGTCTGCCGGCTGGTGATCGTCTGGATGCCTAACACGATCTGCGAGGCGGCAACGATCGGGTCGACGCCGTTCCATGGAAGGGCGCCGTGTGTCTGGCGGCCCTTCACCGTGATGTAGAAGTTGTCGCTGCTCGCCATCATTCCGCCGGTCTTGTACTCGACGTGGCCGAGCTCCATCGGGAAGACATGCAGGCCGAAGACCGCGTCGACCTTGGGGTTCGTGAACGCGCCCTCCTCGAGCATCATGGACGCGCCGCCCTTCTCGCCTAACGGCGGACCTTCCTCGGCAGGCTGGAAGATGAACTTGACCGTGCCCGGGATCTCCGCCTTCATCGCGGTCAGCATCTCGGCCACGCCCATCAGGATCGCGACGTGATTGTCGTGGCCGCAGGCGTGCATCACGCCGACTTCCTGCCCGTTGTACTGGGTCTTGGCCGTGGACTTGAACGGCAGGTCGACTTCTTCGGTTACGGGTAGCGCGTCCATGTCAGCGCGCAGCGCGACGACCGGTCCGGGGCGGCCACCGCGCAGGATGCCGACGACGCCCGTGTGCGCGACCCCGGTTTTCACCTCGAGCCCGAGCTTCTGCAGGTGCTCGGCCACGAGCTTCGACGTGCGGAATTCGCGGTTACCGAGTTCCGGGTTCTGGTGAATGTCGCGGCGCCATGCGACCACCTTGCTCTCGAGCTCCTTCGCGCGGCGATCGATTTCGCTCTGAAGCCGTGTTGAGGATTGCGCCGAAAGCGATGGTGCAATGGCGAGCGTGAGCGCGATGAGTGTGAAACGGCTCATGGAGGTCGGAGGTCGGTTGTCAGGGGTCGGACTACAGCGAAGCGAATACACGGAATCGCGGCAGAAGGTACTACACTACGTCGCGAGTTGCTCGGGCGCTGTTGGTTCCGACCAATCTCCTCGCACATCCATCGACGAACGACGTCGCTTCTGCCGGCCAACCAGCAGCGCGGGGACCACGAACATGGCGCCCAGCGTCCCGAAAATCGTTCCGCCGGCCGTGGCCAGAGCGATCGCGCCAAAGATGTCCTGCGTCGATGTCCCCACTGCCAGCGGAATCAGGCTGGCCATCGACGTCAGCGTGATCAGGACGACCATGCCGGCTCGATCCATGGCCGCACGCAGGGCCTCGTTCCTGCCGAGTCCTGGCTTGCCGTGCAGCGCGCGATTGCGACGGCGCTGGAGCCCCGCGTCCGTCACCAGGATCGCCTGGTGCACCGCCAGCCCGATCACCAGGATCACCCCGACCGCCGCTTCGCGGGTAAACGCCGCCTTCATCACCCAGAAGGCGAGAACCACACCACCTAACGCGATCGGCAGGCTGAGGAAGATGATGGACGTCGCCCAGATCGAGTCGAAGACCAGTGCAACGGCCAGGATGACGAGGGTTACGCCGACGGCGAAGACCAGCCAGAGGCCTTTCTCGCTGTCGTCAGGCGTGAAGAACCCGAACGCGGCTTCCTCCACCTTGTAGCCGGGTGGTGCGCTGATCGACTTCATGAAGGCGTCGTGCGTGCGCTGTGCCAGCCGGTTGGGTCCGCGGAATTCGTAGGCGACGGTGCGCATGTATTGCTGGTCTTCGCGATCGATCCCCGACAGCAGGTCGCGCTCACTGACGGTGGACACACTGGCGATCGGTACCGCAGCGCCTCCCGGAGTCGGGATGAGCGCCGCGCGCAGCTCATCCAGCGATCGCGTGTTTGCGCCGAGTGCCTTGACGCTCACCGGGATCTCGTCGCCGCCGATTTCGAGGTTCTGGGCGCCAACCGACCCCCTCACTTCGCGCGTGATGGCGTTCGCGAAGTCGCGTGACGTGAGCCCGAATCGAGCCAGTGCCGCCCGGTCGGGTTCAATCGCCACGCCAATCGCCTTCTCGCTCCGGAAGCTGGATGCCGTGGTGACGTCCACGTTGCGAACGCGCGGGATGCGCTCCAACCGTTCCTTGATGTCGAGCGCCATCTGTTCGACGCCGGAGAACGAATAGCCCATCACCCGGATGCGGTATGAGGCCATGCTCGATGACCCATAACCTGAAGAGAAGCCCGGGCCCTGCCCGCGCACGCTCACCGAAGCGCCGCCGATGAAGACCGCGCGCTGCGTCAGGCGTTCCTCCATTTCCAGCGGGATTGCCGTGAGTTCGTGTTCGCGGGTGAACAGCACCACCATCTGCGCGGCACCCGATCCATAGCTCTGCGCCCGGACCCGTTCGACACCGGGCTGCCCCACCGCGAGCGTCTCCAATTCCCGCATCGCGGCGTCGAGGGTGACCGGGTCGGAACCGCGCGGGAAGCTGATGAAGGCCGCCAGCGTCGTGCGTTGTCCGAAGCCGAACCCGCCGAAGGCAAAGCGCGGCACTTTCTTGATGAAGACCCACGTCAGCCCGGCGAGCATCAGCACCGTGACGGTGAGCGTGACCGCGCGGAAGCGGATGAGCGGCGCCAGCATGCGCGCGTACAGGCGCCGCGACCGCCGCCAGGTCGACTCGTGGATCCGGTGGCCCGAGGCGAGCGCCGGGATCATCACCAGCGACGACAGGACCGACCAGCCTAACGCCATGGTGAACGCGGCCGCGAACGGCATGAAGGCCGCGCGCGCGTTTCCCTGCAGGTACACGAACGGGATCAGCACCACGATCGTGGTCAGCGTGGCGCCCAGTACCGCCGGCGCGATGCGTGCCGCGGCAGCGGCGCGCGCCTCACGAGTGTCGGGAACGGTGCCTAACCGCTCGGTCACCACCACGCCGTCCTGCACCAGGATGCCAATGCCCATCGCCAGGCCGGCCAGCGTGAGCATGTTGGCCGGGATGTCGAGCACGTACAGCCCGAACGACGTGCCGGCAATGGCCACCGCCGCGCTCCCCATGACCAGCGCGACCGCGCGGACGTCACGCAGCATGACGGCGATCACCAGGATCACGGCCGCGAAGGCGATGGCGCCCCGCAGCAACAGGTTGTTGAGCTGCTCGGCCAGCTCCTCGCTCTCGTCGTTCACGATCCGCAGCTCGACCCGCGGCGGCAGCGTGGGACGCAGCTCGTCGATCGCCTTGCGTAACGCGGCGGCGGTGTGGATCGCGTCGGCGGTGGACTGGCGCGAGATGTCCATGGTGATCGCAGGCTGCCCGTTGATTCGGTTGAAGCGGCCGCCGTTATCCTCTTCGGGACGCACGGTGGCAAGATCGCCTAACCGGAAGACGCGGCCGCCGCGACCACGAACGGGTAGCAGTTCGAGCTGCTCGATCGCGTTCGGCTGGTCTCGCAGCGTCACCTCCAGTTCGGAGACGCCGCGCTGCTCCTCGCCCAACGACCGCACGAGTCGCGCTTCGCCGATCGCCTGCGCCAGCGCGGCCGGCGAGACGCCGAGCTGGCGCATCATCATCGCGTCGTACGAGACCGTCACGGAAAAATCGGTCCCACCGTAGGTGCCCACGCCGGCGACGCCAGGCACCGCCGAAAGCCGCGGTGTCAGGTTGTCGTCGGCCAGCTTCTGCAGCGCGCCAGGCGTGTACGGTCCCGTCACCGTGAGCGTAAACAGCGTCGGCTCCTGCAGGTCCTGCGGGACGAAGTTGCGAACCGTGGGACGCGTCACGCCGCGCGGGAACTCCGGGGCCAGGATCTCGAGGCGTTCCAGGATCGACAGCCGCGCGATCTGGACATCGGTCCTGGGATCGAGTTCAGCCGTGATCGAAGCCGTTCCTTCCTGCGACGAACTGCGCGTCTTTCGCACCCCTCGCACGCCCTGGATGGCAGACTCGATAGGCGATGCGACGTACATCTCCATCAGCTCAGCCGAGGCGCCGTTCCAGGCCGCACTGATCTGCAGGCGCGGCAGCTCGACTTCAGTGCGCGTGGCAAGCGCCAGCCGCGTGAAAGACACGATGCCGCCAAGCACGATGACGATGCACGTCGCCCAGACGACGGCAGGACGGGAGGCGGCCCAGCGAATCATCGGGAATCGGGAATCGGGAATGGGGAATCGTCAGTTACCGGTTTCGGGGATGGGGTGACCCTCATCGATTCCCGATCCCCGATTCCCGATTCCCGCCTTCTTTCCAGGACCGCATAAGCGGTTGGGAGCAGGAAGAACGTCACGAGAAGTGCCGACACGCTCCCTCCGATCACGCCCGCGGCCAGTGGTTTGTACAACTCACCGCCGCTGCCCCAGCCAAACAGCAGCGGGAGTACACCGGTGATCGTGGTGATCAGCGTCATGGCAATGGCCCGCAGCCGCTGGTGTCCGCCGAGCAGCACCGACTCCTCGATGGAGTGCCCCAGCTCGCGGAACCGGCGGATGGCGTCGAGTTTCACCACCGCTTCGTTGTCCGCCATGCCGATCATCACCACGATGCCGATCAGCGACACGACGTTGATCGTCTGGCCGGTCATCCAGAGGAATACAAGTCCACCGGCGGCAGCCAGCGGCACCGTCAACATGACCACCAGTGGCACCGTGAACGACGCGAATTCTCCGGCGAGCACGAGGAACACGAGGGCCGTCGCGAGCACGCCCACCAGGATCAACTCGTTGGTGGTGCGACGCTGCTCGGCGTCGGCGCCCGTCACAGCATAAGAGACGCCAGCGGGCAGACGCACCTTCTGCATTGCGGTAGTGACGTCCTCCGACGCCCGAGCCGTTCCACCGCTCTGGATCAGGCCTTCGACCGCGACCACCGGTCGCTGGCCGACACGCACCACCTCGACTGGTGCGTGAACCTCTTTCGCGTAGACAAGCTGTGAAACGGGAACGCCGCCTACCACCGCGTTCAGCGCTTCGGTGAGGTCTTCGTTGGCGCTCCCTGCATAACGAACTGAAATCGGCGTCCGTCGGTCTGTCTCGCGCAGTTCGGTCGCCGATACGCCGCCAAGGCCACCGGCCAGCGCGTTCGCGACCGCCTGGATGGTCAGGCCACGCTCGGCAATCCGGTCGCGCGCCAGTGTCACCTCGACCACGGGCTGCATCCCTTCCTGCGCATCGCGCACATCGGACAGCGACGAGAGGCTGTGCATGATCGAGCGCGCCGAGTCGGCCCAGCGCGTTGCTTCATCAAACGTGCGAGCCGAGAGCTCTACGCGGACGATGCGACCCTCGCGGCCGATGAGGCTTCCGAACTCCGATGCGCCTGCGACGTCGAGCGCCAGCATTCCGCCGCCGGCGAGGTCGGGCAGCGCGGCGCGCATCGCGTTGGCGAATTCGGTGGCACCCTTGCCCTCCGGCACCGGCAGGATGAGCTGGGCGGTCGCGGAGGTGCCCGGATCGGCACCGGCGAGGATTTCCTCGTCGGTGGCGGTGCCAACGCGCGTGTATACGCCGCGCGAGCCTAACGTGCGTGCCGCATCTTCCAGTCGCTTGGACTGGCGCGTCGTTTCCTCGATAGCCGTCCCTTCGACCAGGTTGAGCGACGCGACGACGACTCGCTCATCGACCTGCGGCAGGATCTCGCGCGGCAGCCTCGTGGTGACCCACACGGTTCCCGCGAGGCCGACGAGCGTGATGGCGAAGACCATGACGGGATTCGCCAGCGACCACTTCATGCCACGCTCGTACACGCCCTCGAACCAGTGACCGGCGAGGGAGAGGGGATCGCTACGTCGTGACGGGTGACTGGTGACTCGTGACTCGGCGCCATCTGACTTCTGACCTCTGACCTCCGACGTCCGTCTCCGCCCAATGACCATCACCGGCATCAGCGTCAGAGCCAGAATGAGCGATGCACCAACTGATGTGACGACCGAGAGCGACAGGTCCCTGAACAGCGCCGCCGCCAGGCCCTGGACGAACACGATCGGCCCGAACACCAGCAGCGTCGTGAGCGTGCCGGCGGTCAGTGGTCCGGACACCTCCTCCGTCGCGATTCGCGTGGCCGCGGCCAGCGGGAATCCTTCCTCGCGTTTTCGTGCCGAGGCTTCGGCCACGACGATCGCGTTGTCCACCAGCAGGCCGACACCTAACGCCAGTCCGCCGAGCGAGAGCACGTTCACCGTCACGTCGAGGGCGCGAAGCAGCACGAGGGCGACGAGGACCGACAGCGGCACCATCAGGCCGATCGCCAGCGAAAGGCGCCAGTCGCGCAGGAACACCAGGATCACCAGCAGCGACAGTGCGCCGCCAAGGAGGATTTCCTGGCCCAGGTTGGAGAGCGCGTCCACGACGAAGTCCGCCTGCTCGGCCACCACGGTCAGCGTGATGCCGGGGAATTCCGTGTGGAGCTGCTGGACGACTTTCTCGAGTTCCTTCGTCACCTTGACCGTGTTCGAGCCGGCGTCCTTGTAGACCACGAGGCCGACCGCCGGTTCGCCATCCAGTCGCGTGAGCGTGACCGGATCGGCGGTCGTGACGACGACCGTGGACAGGTC
>DATMBT010000197.1:0-5083 GCA_035559475.1 Gemmatimonadaceae bacterium | reverse complement strand
CCCCAGGAGGTTCACCAGTCCCTGCGCGCGCGCGGCGTTCGTCGGGGCGCCTGAGTAACCGATCATCGACTCGACGTAGGTCAGCAACTGCGTCGTAGGAACGGTAGGACACGCCGACTTAATGGCCGCGAACTGCGTCTGCAGGTCCGTCAAATCGGGGTCGCTGAACAACGCCTTCTGCTGCTTCGCGATGTCCGAGGCCAGGCCGCCTGCGCACTGGTCGCTTAACGCGAGTGAGGGTTCGGTGGGGACCAACGGTCCGCGGTCTGCGCTATCCGGCGCGCACGCAGCGATAGCGAGAACAGCGGTTACGGCAAAGACGGTGAGGGCTGAGCGGCGCATTGAACAAGCTCCTTGAGCTAACAATGACGGCGTGGGCGAGGGCATTCCAAAAACGACCCTCAAGGTACCTGCAAAGGACGCGCCCGGTAAGGCCAATCCTGATCGGCGCTGGACTGAGAGTACCACGGCGCCGTTCCGGGAACGTGGCCTGGAACGTTCCTTTTCCGTTCCTTAGGGCCTCTTGTTTCTAGGGCCCCGTGCCGGCAGCGGCGCGAAGGAACGAATTCCAACGGGCGTCATCCCGCAGTCCCTTCCACCACCAATGCGTGGTTGCGAGGAGTCCCTTGCCGTGCTGCGGCTGACTTACCACGTAGTCCTTCAGGATTTGAAATGCTGCCGCGGTATCCTGAGGCGTCCCAAGCCGAATGCGGACCAGAGCCTCGGCCGTCATCAAGTTCCCGTTCGGATCGATCAACTTGTCGGTCGTTCGTGCCTTTTCAACGACGTGGACGGCCGAGTCTTTGAGTCCCTTCTGGGCAATCGTCGCCGCAACGAGCATCCGGTGCCGTCGGGATTGGAGTTCTTTCACGTTTGCCGGCAGCAGACGCTCAAGGGTAGCCAACTCCCGCCATGCCGAGTCGACATCCGTCGAATAATCCTTCACCAGGCGCATTGCCATCTGGCAGGAAACGAACCGCCAGTCGTTGGGGAACCGGCGATAGCCCTCGTCCCGGCACCACTTCAGCGCCTGGGCAAACTCCTCACGGTCGTACGAGGTTGAGTAGAGCTGCCGGAGGTTGTCTTCCACTCCTGAGAAGAACGCGTCCTGCTCGTAGGCCCGTTGCGCGGAGATGTAGGCTGACGCGGGATCGTGGAGTTGTGCCTGCACGGTGCTCAGCGCGACCCAGGCTCGGGGACGTGTTGCGTCGCGCGACGTGACCAGTTCGAGGTCAGCGCGGGCATCTTCCAGCAGCTTTTGGGAATCGGCGTTCTTCTCCAGCTGAAGGTCCCACCGTGCCTTGCGCAGTTGGCCGCGTGCTTCGAGCGCATCCAGGTTGGTGGCATCGAGCTTCAGCGCACGCTCGGCGTGCGCGAGACCCAGGTCCACGTAGGGCGCCTTTAACAAAGGAGTCTTCGCCGCCCGCGACTGGCTCAGCGCCAGTCCGGCACGCAGGGCGACTGGCGTCGCCCATTTTTCATCCAGGTTCTCGGCTTTGACGAGGTTCGAATCGGCCTGCGCGAAACGCTGCCACGTGGTGGCGGAGTCACCCGCTCCGAATGCCGCGATCGCGTCCCGTCGCTGTTTCCCGGCGAGTTGGACGAGCGCCAACGCGTTCGAGTTGGACGTTCCTGCCTCCAGTTCCCGCGTGCGGACAACTGTTCCCACTGCATCGCGGAGGTAATACGCAACCGAGTCCGCAACGGTCTTGTTCAGGTTGAGGACGTCAGACGCAGGTAACTCGAAGCCTTTCTGCCGAATTGAGGCTTCTGAGTTGCCGTTGAAAATGTTGAAACTGACATGAACCCGATCGCCGTTTTCGCTGACGCTACCGGTGACGACGGTGCCTGCCTCCAGCGTTTTCGCGACTGAATCGATCGTGGGTTGTTTCCCGCGAAAGCGGCCGACGGCGTCTTTCGATGACACTTCAAGGTCGCGGACCTGCTTGAGCTGATCGATCAGCGTCTCGGTAATACCGTCGGCGATGTGAGCAAGTTTGCCACCCGTCTGGTCGTCGAAGTACATGACCGCGATCGTCGTGGGATCGAGCGTCCCCACCGCCGCTGAAGCTGAGCGGCCACTCCACGCCATCCATCCAACGGCAACGATCGCGAGTGCCGCAGCGGTGCCGCCGACCAGCACCATCGGCCGTTTCCAGAGCGGCGTCTTGGTTGCCAGCTTGGCTTCCGCTTCGGCCGTCGTGAAAGCGGGCAGTCGAGCGCCTGTGGGTACGCGATGGCGTGCCGTATGCCGTCCGGTGACCCGCCGCGTTGCGGTCGCGCCCATCTGTGTGCCAAGGATCTCGCAAAATTCCGCGGCAGTCTTCGGCCGGTCGGCGACGTTCTTTTCCATCGCCGCCAGGATCGCCTCTTCAACTTCCTCAGGCACCGCCTGCCGGATGATCCGGATGCTCGGAACGGCCTCCATGGCGTGGCGCGCCATGATCGCCATGGCGTTCGGTCCCTGGAACGGCGGCTCCCCAGCCAGCATTTCGTACAGCATGCAGCCAAGGCTATAGATGTCCGCGGACGGCCCCACTGCCTCGCCCGTGGCTTGTTCCGGGCTCATGTATACGGGAGTCCCCACCGCCATGCCGGTCTGGGTCAGCTTGGACTCACCCGCTTCGGTGCGCGCCCGGGCGATACCAAAATCGGCCACCAGCGCGTGCCCGTTGGACATCATCACGTTTTCGGGCTTGATGTCCCGGTGGATGATGTTCTGCGCGTGGGCGTACCCGAGGGCGTCGGCGACTTCGAGGGTGATCTGGATCGCCTCGTCAACCGACAGCTGCTTCTCACGATCCAGCTTGTCCCGGACAGACTCGCCCTCAATGAAGGGCATGACGTAGTAAAACAGCCCGTTCGCCTGGCCCGAGTCGATCAGCCCAAGGATGTGAGGGTGCTGGAGCTTGGCGGCGAGCTTGATCTCCCGCTCGAAGCGTTCGGCGCCGATGGTGGCAGCCAGGTCGGGATGCAGGACTTTGATCGCGACCCGTCGCTCATGCCGGACGTCTGTGGCCAGGAACACGGTCGCCATGCCGCCGCGCCCCAGTTCCCGCTCGACGTGGTATCGATCGGCGATCGCGGACTGGAGTTGGTCAAGAATCACGGAGTGTTCGGCGCCCGCTGTACAAGGAAATTGATCGGTCCTGTAGCGATACCAATATGCGACGGGCGACTCGGCCGTACCAGCGGCGCGACGCTCGCGTCAGGCGCTACCGCACGTATTTCCAGTTCCCGATCCGCCCCTCGGCCATCCACTCCACGGCGGTCGCCACGCGCTGCTTGCGGGTCTCATCCCGTTTTGCTTCGGTGATCCATTCGATGTATTCGCGCTTGTGGCTGGGGCTGAGCTCCTCGTAGGCGGCGCGGGCGACGGCATTGTTCCTGAGCGCCGCAAGCAGGTCCGCTGGTGCCCGCACCGCGCGCGTCGCGTGTATCGCCGCCCGGCGCGGGGCAGGCTTGCCCCCGTCTTCGTTGAGCCGCATGGCCTCGCGCACCAGACGACGAAACACCTCTCGCTTCGGCAGGTCCTTTACCGACGTCACCCGGCCAAACCGCGCCGTAGGCGTACCGGTTGGCCCCGGGACGCCGGTCATCAGGGGTTCCTTGGAGAATCCGAATGCGCAGTGGGCCTTGAAGGACGCCATGCTACAGAGCACACCATGATACGTGAAGTGTGGGAAGCTCCACTTCATCGTTTCTTCGACATCGGGGCAGCCATCATGCACGAGGGCCCTGATGCGGGTCAGGATCGGTTTCGCGAACGCTTGCGATCTCGCGATGTAGTCATCGACTCGCGGATCCGTGTTTTTCATGCTGGCCTTTCTCCATAGGCCGGCCAACCCTCGCCGGCGCCAGTCGAAAAGCTACGCGACGTGGGGACGCCGCTCCAGCAGAAAGTCATTGGGAGAACCGAACCAGGAAGCAGAAAGGGCGGCCTCCGGGGGCCGCCCTTCCACGCTAGCCCCTGCTCATGGGGGATCGGCCAGCCGTCTTACGAGGAAATTGTCCGCGGCAATGATGCCCGCGTCGATACCGGTCAGCACGTACCCGATCGTGGACATCGTCTTCGCGGTGTTCGCGAAAGGCACATTCGAGACGACAGTCACGTTGTTGATCGCGAGCGACGTCTGGTAGGAGTTCTGCCCATTCGTGGTGAGCAGGTTCACCGTGATCTTGAAGTCCTGATGCACGTTCGGCGTCCAGGTGACGGGATTGCCGCCCGACATGACGATTGCGCCGTTGTACCTGAGGCGATTCTGGCTGCTCTCCGTTACGTACGAAAGCCGCGCAATCTCGGCGCCCGTGTGTGAGAGCACCACAAACGGCGCTTCCTTCACGCTGGGCTTGTTCTGCAGTGACTGCCACGTCACCTCATAACTGCCGATGGTATCCGTCGGCGATGGGTTCACGCGCGTGCCGAGCAGCTTGAAGACGGGACATTGTCCGCAATTGCCCTGGGCCTGGCTGAGCACAACGACGTTGCCGGTCAGGTCTCCGAGCCCGTTCTGGATCTGGATGTAGCCGGGCGACTCAGCCTGCACGAGCCACGACGAGGGGAAGTCGCCCACGACGGGGTCCGTGCCGTTGACCAGCGGTCCGAGCGCGTTGACGGTGAAGCCGTCCTGGTACACCACCGTTAACAGGCCGCCGACAAGGCTGAAGAAGCGAAACTGGCCGCTCACCCCGGCATCTTCAGCGTGCAGCGCGCGAGGGCGGAGGTAGTCATACGCGTGGGCCAAGGCCCTGCCTAACGGCCCGGCTTCACGACCGAGCCAGGTGTTCAGCGCGGTCTCGGTATGTGCACAGCTGAATGGATACGTGATTCCTGGCGGCGTAACCTCGGTCCCGAACCCTGCCTTTTGATGGCCGACCGCGCTGGGACCATGGAAGGCCGCGCGCAGGCACAGACCGACGGTCACCGGCGGATTCCATCCGCCATCGTGGGGATAGACGTTCAGGTCGTAGCAGGTTCCCGTCTGTCGCAGCGTCGTGGTCTGGCACGCGAACGGCTTCGGTTCAAACGTGAACAGGTGCGGCCCGGCGGACACGGGCTGTCCGTTCACCACCACCGTGGAGC
>DATMBT010000196.1:0-3615 GCA_035559475.1 Gemmatimonadaceae bacterium | reverse complement strand
AAGTACCGCATCAATCCGGGGAACGTGGGTACCGGGCGCCGGCGCAACGAACAGTTTGCCACCATCTGCAGCGTGGCGATCGATCACAACAAGCCGGTCCGCATTGGCGTCAACGGGGGTTCGTTGAATCAGGAGCTCGTCCTCACCAAGATGCAGGAGAACACCGACCGCAATCTTGGCCGGACCTCGGAACAGATCCTGAACGAGTGCATGACGATCTCCGCCATCCAGTCCACTGAGCTCGCCCTCGACACCGGACTGCGCAAGGACCAGATCATCATCTCGTGCAAGGTCTCACGCCCGCGCGACCTCATCTCAATCTACCGTGACCTTGCCAAGCAATCCGACCAGCCGCTCCACCTCGGGTTGACCGAGGCCGGTATGGGCATGAAGGGATTGATGTGGTCGGCGTCGGCGATGGGGATCCTGCTCAACGAAGGGATCGGCGACACCATTCGCGTGTCGCTGACGCCACGGCCCGGCGGAGATCGCAGAGAAGAGGTGTACGCGGCCTGCGAACTGCTGCAGGCGCTCGGCATCCGCGCGTTCGCGCCGAGTGTGACGGCCTGTCCCGGCTGCGGTCGCACGACGAGCAGCACCTTCCAGGAGCTCGCTGAACGCACGCAGGACTACATCCGCGAGCAGATGCCGGAATGGAAGAAGACCTACGACGGCATCGAGACGCTCACGCTCGCGGTGATGGGCTGCGTGGTGAACGGCCCCGGAGAGTCGAAGGCGGCGAACATCGGCATCAGCCTGCCCGGAACCGGTGAAGCGCCGAACTGCCCCGTCTACATCGACGGCGAGCATTTCACCACGCTGCGCGGCACGTACGACGAGCTCGCCCACGGCTTCCGCGAGCTGGTGGACAACTACGTCGCCACGCGCTACCCGAAGCGGAACGCCTGACCGTCGCGTCAGGCAGCCTTTCGCTTCTCCTGTTTCGATAACGATCGCAGGATCGCGAGCACCGCACATTCGTCGGCTGAGAGGCGCTTCGCCGAATGGCGGGTCCGTTGCGCAGGGCGATACATGCTCGAACCGGCCCCGCAGCAGGCGTCGATGATGCCAGGGTGAATGTAGGACTTGCGACAGACGGCGCGCGTGTTTCCAAGCACGCCGGCGACCGCGTCCACTACCTGAACGACACTCTTTGCCGAAACCTTCTCCGCGCCTTCGCGTCTCCGCGGTCCGTGCGCCCGGGTCGACGCCTTTTGCCCATCGATCTCGCGGAACGCAGCAAACGCCAGCACCGTTCCTGCCCACGTGCGGAAGTCCTTCGCCGTAAAGTCCTCGCCTGAGATCTCCCGCAGGTAGTCGTTGACGTCGCCCGAGCCGACATCGCGGCAGGTCCCGTCCTCGTCGAGATACTGAAAGAGATCCTGTCCTGGCAGGTCGCGACAACCCTTGACGATCCGCGCCACGCGCTTGTCGGTCACGCTCACCGAATGCCGGATGCCGCTCTTGCCACGGAACTCGAACTTGACGCTCGAGCCGTTGACCTTCACGTGGCGGTTGCGCATGGTCGTCAGTCCGAACGACTGATTCTGGCGGGCGTATTCCTCGTTCCCGACGCGAATAAGACTCTTCTCGAGCAGCCGCACAATGGTGGCAAGGACCTTTTCTCGCGGCAGGCCTGTGCGTGCCAGGTCCGCGTCGATGCGTGCGCGAATCTTTGGCAGCGCGGCGGCGAACGCCGGCAGCCGTTCGTACTTCGTCTCGTCACGCGTTTGCCGCCATTCGGGGTGATAGCGGTACTGCTTTCGTCCTCGCGCATCACGACCCGTGGCCTGCAGGTGGCCGCGGGGATCGGGACAGATCCAGACATCGGTCCACGCCGGCGGCACGGCGAGGCTCGCGATGCGCTTCAGTTCCGCCGGATTCCGAATCAGGCGACCGTCAGGCCGGGAGTACCTGAAACCGAGCGACGACATCGAGCGCCGGATTCCCGGACGACGATCGGACACGTAGCGGAGTCCGGCCGCGCGTGCCGATTCATGCGGAAGGGCCACTGGCGCCTTTGCCATCAGTGAATGAGATGAGCAAAAGCGTCGCCGTTTCAGCGTTGCGTAATGAGTCGTACGCTGCGCTGGAAGGTGACGTACGCCCAGCCCCATTGCAGCATCACACTCAGACGATTGCGGAAACCGATCAGCTTGAAGATGTGGAGAAACAGCCAGAAAAGCCACGCCAGCGGCCCGGAGAAATGCAGACGGCCGATGTCGGCGATTGCCGAGCCGCGCCCGATGATCGCCAGGTTGCCAAGATCGCGGTACACGAACGTCGTTGAGGGCCCACCGTGTTCCCGACGGAGGATGGTCTTCGCCGCATGCGCGGCGCCCTGGATGGCAACCTGCGCCACACCAGGCAGCAACTGGCCGTCCTGGTGAAACGCAGCAGCATCACCAATGACGAACACTTCCGGATGCCCCGCGATCGACAGATCGGGCTCGACGACCACGCGCCCGGCGCGATCGAGCGCGGACCCGAGCGTCTTCAGGAGCGGCGAGGCGGCAACACCGGCCGCCCACAGGATGGTGCCGGCATCGAGCCGCTCCTGACCAAGCCACACACCATGCTGGTCGACGCCGGTGACCGTCGTGTGTTCGCGCACTTCCACGCGCAGCCGGACCAGCGCGTGACGGGCCGCGTCACGGAGTTTCTCGGGAAACGAGGGCAGGATCGTCTGGCCAGCTTCGACGAGCACGATGCGGGTGACGCTCGTGTCGATCGAGGTGAATTCGTCGCGCAGAGTCTGGCGCGCGATCTCGGCGAGTGTTCCCGCGAGCTCGACGCCTGTCGGTCCTCCGCCGACGAGGACAAACGTCAGCAGTTCGCGGCGCCGTGCTGGATCGGTCTCACGCTCAGCACGTTCGAACGCGAGCAGCACCCGTCGTCGAATCTCGAGTGCGTCCTCGAGGGTCTTCAGGCCTGGTGCAGACGACTCCCACTCCGGGTGTCCGAAATAGGTGTGGCTGGCGCCAGGCGCGACGATCAGGTAGTCATACGCAACGCTCTCGGCGTCGGTGAGTACCACGCGCCGTGTGTCCACGTCGATGGTCGCCACCTCGGCAAGAAGGACACGCACATTGCGCGAGCGGCGCAGCACCCATCGGATCGGGGCTGCGATATCGCCGGGTGACAGCGCTGCCGCGGCAACCTGATACAGCAGCGGCTGAAAGACATGATGATTCCGCCGGTCAAGCAGCGTGACGCGGCAATCCGTGTTGCGCAGGATTTTGGCAGCCGTGAGACCGCCGAATCCACCACCGATGATGACCACGTGTGGCTCGGACATGTGCCAGTATTAATAACTCCCAATCTCCAACTCCCAAAGTCGCAACGACGGAACATTCTGGGAGTTGGCCGGTGGGAGTTGGGAATTGACCATGAATTCCATCTCGTTCGCGTCAGAACATTCGGTATCGACCGTCTGTCCGCTCGACTGCCCCGATTCCTGCAGTCTCGACGTGCGCGTTCAGGACGGGCGCGTCACCTCGATCGACGGGTCGTCGCTCAATCCGGTGACCGACGGCTACATCTGCGCAAAGGTGCGTCGGTTCCCCGAGCGGCTGTATGGACCAGATCGCCTCCTGTATCCCGCTATACGAAAGG
>DATMBT010000195.1:0-2163 GCA_035559475.1 Gemmatimonadaceae bacterium | reverse complement strand
CCGGGCCGTTCTCTAACTCATTCCCCTGTAACACTTTCACTGACACTGGGGCGGGTGGATTCGAACCACCGACCTCCTGATTAACAGTCAGGCGCTCTGCCAGCTAAGCTACACCCCATCAACCGCCGGGCCCGCGCGGTCTACAAATTTGGCCGGGCCCGACCCCCTGAAGCAACCGCTTGATCGCGGGACGCCGACCGCCTACACCGCGTTCATCTGCGCCACCAGCGCCCGGGGCGCGGTCATTCGGTACGCGTCCGTGAGTACCGCGTCCACGGCCGACCAGTCGACCTTCCCGATATCGAGCCAGGCGCCGATCCAGCCGCGGTGCCAGAGGTACCTCGGGAGATGGAAGAGATCCGGTTCCGCCCTAACGAGCATCTTGTTGGCACCAGACGGCCCCCTGCAATTGAGCGCCAGCCGGCCGTCACCCTGGTGATCGTCGAGCATCCACCCGAACCGCTTGCCGCGCACTTCGAGACTCATGTGGTCATGCCCGAGTTGCAGTGTCGCCGTCGCCTCGGGCAACCGCTCCACCAGCCTGACGAGTTTTTTCCGTCGCGCGACTCGCTCGGCCTTCGAGATCGTGGGAGCGCCGGGATCTCTGGTTCGCTTCGTACGCACCGCACACCTCACCGCACTGGTTGCCGGAACCGGTTTCTTCGTGGCACACTGGTGATGCTTCGCCACTGAAACCATAAGTTCCAACGACGACCTGAGGAGGCCGCATGACACCGACCTACGGTCATGGGAAAATCTGCTACGTGGAACTCCCCACCACAGACGTGGCGCGTTCCGCGGCCTTCTACGAATCCGCACTCGGCTGGAAGATCCGCAAGCGTGGGGACGGCCGGACGGCGTTCGACGACGGCGTCGGCGAGGTCAGCGGTGCGTTTGTGAAGGGTCGTCCACCCATGGCTGACGTCGGCATCCTGGTCTATGTCATGGTCGACAGTGTGGCTGACACGATCGAGAAAGTGAAAGCCGCGGGCGGGGAAATCACCCAGCCGTTAGGCGCCGATGCGCCGGAGATCACCGCGCGCTTCCGCGATCCGGGCGGAAACATCCTCGGGCTCTACCAGAACCCATGACCGCGCGCCCTCGATTCGAAACCGTTGACGCGGACCGCCCCGGCCCGCGGCTCGTTACCGAACCCGTGAGACGGCGGGTCGAGTCGGTTGATGTGTTGCGCGGCATCGTCATGGTGATCATGGCGCTCGATCACACGCGCGACTTCTTCGGCATCTTCGGCGCGAATCCGACGAACATCGCCACGACGACGGTTCCGCTCTTCTTCACACGCTTCATCACGCACATCTGCGCGCCGACGTTTTTCCTTTTAACGGGAGTCGGTGCCGGACTCTCGCGCGCATCGCGCACGCCCGCCGAACTCTCGCGGTACCTGATCACGCGCGGACTACTGCTCATCGTCCTCGAGGCCACACTCCTCCGCAGCCTCGCGTACCAGTTCAACTTCGACTACCAGGTCACGCTGCTCATCGTGATCTGGGCGCTTGGCTGGGCGATGATCTTCCTCGGGCTCATCCTGTTCCTGCCGATGCCCGTGATCGCCACGATCGGGCTCGCGCTCATCGTCGGGCACAACGCATTCGATAGTGTGTCGTGGAACAACCCGATCTGGTCGATCCTGCACCGGCCGGGCTTCGTGATTCAGGGACCGCACACGGTCTTCGTCACGTATCCCCTCATTCCATGGATAGGCGTGACGGCGGTTGGGTACGTGCTCGCGCAGGTGTACCGCTGGGAGCCAGACCGCCGTCGGCGTTTCCTGCTCACCACCGGTCTTGCCGCGATCGTCGGCTTTGTAGCTCTGCGCCTCATCAATGTCTACGGCGACCCGTTTCCATGGTCGTCACAGTCACGCGGGCCGGTGTACACGTTCCTGTCGTTCCTGAACACCACCAAGTACCCGCCGTCGCTGCTTTTCCTGTTGATGACGCTGGGCCCCGCGTTACTGATCCTTGGCTGGACTGATCGCGGCGTGCCTGAGTGGTTGCGACCGGTCATCAACTACGGCCGTGCGCCGTTCTTCTATTTCTTCACCCACTTCGCGCTGATCCACCTGCTGGCGGTGATCGTGACCTTCGGCATCCACGGCACGGCGACCTGGATGTTCCAGTCGCCCACGCTAGGCCAGTATCC
>DATMBT010000194.1:0-3907 GCA_035559475.1 Gemmatimonadaceae bacterium | reverse complement strand
ATTCAGCCGCCGAGGCGCGACGCTCTGGTCACGGATCTGCGTCACCGTCAGGATATTCTCGATCGGGTCCGACGGTGCGACGCTGCGGACGATGCGCGTGGTCGCCGGGACCAGGCCCGCCGCATTGCGATCGGCCCGAATTACCAGGCCGCCACTGAACGCGAACTCCTGTGCGAAGGGCAGGAACATCACCGGCCCGACCTCGACATCGAGTCCACCATCCTTGGTGTCTCCAGCGACACCTACAACGGTCCGCCAGTCGCCACTCACCGGAATGAAGCGCAGCACATCACCCGTCCAGGCGACGCGCTGGTTGATCGGGTCTTTGTCCCCAAACAACCGCTTTGCGAGCGTCTCGTTCAGGATCACCACGCGTGCGGCACTGTCCCGGTCTGTTGTAGTGAATTCACGTCCCTTCTTGAGCGGAATGCCCGCCGCGCGGAAATATTCGGGGTTCGCGGTCCGGAACTCGGCGCGTGGCATCGGCTCGCCGGTCGCCAGCGGGCGGTTCTCCGCCTTCACCTCGAGCTGGAAGCCGGCTGCGCGCAGCGGCATGGTGGACCCGAGACCCACTTCGGTCACGCCAGGGATCGCGCCGATCTCCAGCTTCATTCGCTCGTAGAGCGCCTTTGTCTCGCCGTCTTTCCGCGAACCAGCCGACAGCGGCACTTCCATCGTCAGGACTTCGGGGGCCTTGAGGCCGGCATCCACGTTCGACAACTCGAGCATCGTGCGTGTCAGCAGGCCAGCGCACGTCAACAGGACGACCGAGACCCCAACCTGCGCGACAACGAGGCCACGCTGCAGCCGCTGACGGCGCAAACTGCCGCTCACACGGCTCACGCCCTGTGCGATCCATGCGCCGAGCTGTCCCTCTCTCGCCAGGCGTGGCGCATAGGCGAGCAGGATAGCCACCGCCACCGTCACGGCAATCGTGAACGAGAGCACCATCCCATCCAGGCGAATCTCGTTGGCGCGCGGCGAATACCGCTCGGCCAGCGAGACCAGCAACCCGAGGCCCAGGCGCGCCAGCACCAGTCCGAACGCGGCACCGGCGAACGCCAGCACCAGGTTCTCGACCAGCAGCAACCGACGAAGCCGCGCCACGCCCGAGCCTAACGCGGCGCGGACCATGAGCTCGTGTTCGCGGCGCACCGCGCGCATGAGGCTCAGGTTGGCAACGTTGGCCGCCGAAATAATGAGCACGAACGCCGCGGCACCCATGAGCAGGTACAGCGTCAGCTTTGCGCGCTCACCCAGGACCTGGCGGAACGGAATCACGGAGACGCGATACCCCGATCCCGGGTCGTAAGCGTCCGTGAACTCGGACTGCACCCGCTGCCGGATGGTCGTGACCTCGGAGCGGGCCTGCTCCACCGTGGCGCCGGGCGCGAGGCGGGCGATCATCTCGGTCATGCGGTGCGTGCGGCCGTGCACCATCATCGCGCTCGTGTGGTGCTCGCTGATGACCATGTTCATGATCGCGTCCATGCGATTCGGGAACGTGGGTGCGGACTGCACGACGCCCACCACTTCCACGTTCCTGCCATCGACGCGGATCATCTTCCCGATGATGGCCGAGTCGCCGCCGAAGCGGCTCATCCAGTAGTCGCGAGTCAGCACCATGACCGGCGGCACACCCGTTCCGTCATCGCCGTCGTTGAGCGCGCGGCCCAGGATGGGCCCCAGTCCCATGATCTGGAAATAATTCCCCGTCACGAGACCGACGCTGATGCGCACCGCGTCATCTGCGCCCTGCAGCGTGTAGGCCATCTGCGAATATTCCGCGATGCCCTGCAGCGTCTTCGCACTGTTGCGGAAGTCGAGGATTTCCGGGACGGAGAAGAGGATGTTTTCGCCACCCGGTCCGTTGATGGACTGGCGCAGGTAGACGAGTCGGTCGCCGTCCTTATGCGGCAGCGGCTTGAGGAGAACGCCGCGCACTACGCTGAAGATGGCAGTGTTCGCGCCGATGCCGAGTCCCAGGGTCAGGATCACGGCGAGCGCGAAGCCGGGGGTTCGCGTAAGCGAGCGAATGGCGTAACGAAGGTCGTTCAGCATCTGGTCTGGCTCCGTCTGGTTGATGACCGGCAACACAACTTTAGGCGATTGTCCGCGCGAGCATTAGGGGATTCACAAGAACCTGACAATCCGTGCAACGGATCGGAGGCCGGAGGCCGTGACAAACCCTTTCTGCGAGTGCCCTGTCTCAGGCTTGCCCCGCTCCAGGAGAGCTTGTGTCTGACTTCCGCGACGCCTTCCGCGCCCTCCGCGCGACGCCGCTCGTCACCACCGTCGCGATTCTTTCGCTGGCGCTGGGTATCGGCGCCAACGCGGCCATGTTTTCGATCGTGGACGCACTGGTGCTGCGCTCGCTTCCGGTGCGACACGCGGATCGACTGGCGATGCTCTTTGACGATGTCAGCAAGGCGAGCTACTGGAGCGACCCGATCTGGCAGAGCATCCAGCAACGCCCTGCACTGAGCGACGGGGCGTTTGTGTTCTCCGGCTTTCGCTTCAACCTGGCTGGCGCCGGCGAGGTGGATCCCGCCGACGGCCTCTACGGGAGCGGCCGGATGTTCGAGGTGATGGGTGTCGATGCGGTCCTTGGTCGGACGTTCACCGAGGCGGATGATGTCCCCGGAGGTGGACCTGACGGACCGGTCGCGGTCATCAGCCACGGATTCTGGCAGCGACGGTTCGCCGGCAGTCGTGACGTGATTGGCCAGCGCCTCAACATGAACGATGTCGCGTTCACGATTATCGGCGTCACGGGGCCACGATTTTTCGGACCGGAAGTTGGCCGGACTTTTGATGTAGCGGTGCCGCTCCACGCGGAACCACTCATCCGGCACGGACGCACCAACCTCGGATCTCACAGCAGCTTCCTTCAGGTGATGTTCCGGCTCGCGCCGGGCCAGACACCCGAACAGGCCACCGCCGCGTTTCGCGCCGCCCAGCCGCAGATCATCGAGGAGACACGCCCGACCGGACGACGACCGGATGAACTTGCGCGGTACCTGGCGAATCCGTTGACCATCCGGCCCGGCGCCACGGTCATGGGTATCCGCGACCAGTACCAGAAGCCGCTGTTCGCGCTCATGGCCATCGTGGGCCTCACGCTGCTGATCGCGTGCGGCAACATTGCCAACCTCCTGCTCGCCCGGGCCACCGCGCGTCGTCATGAGTTCAGCGTCCGTTCGGCGTTGGGCGCTTCCGCGGGACGGCTGGGCCGACAGCTCCTCACCGAAAGCATGCTGCTGTCCGCAATCGGCGCGGCGTTAGGCGTCGTGGTGGCGATCGCGGGCAGCCGGTTCCTGGTCGCGCAACTGGGGATGACGACGAACCAGTTCTTCAATAGCGTGTTCATCGACGTCGGCATCGACTGGCGCGTGCTCGCGTTCACGACCGCGGTGGGCATCACGACGGCGCTGCTGTTCGGCGTGGCGCCGGCGCTCCGGTCGGCGCGAGTGGCCCCCATCGAGGCGATGAAGGAGCAGGGGCGCGGGACCAACTCGGCCCGAGGCGGGTTCGCCAGTTCGCTCGTCATCGTGCAGGTGGCGATGTCCCTCGTGCTGCTCTTCGGGGCGGGACTGTTCGTCCGGACGTTCACGACGCTCTCGAACAAGGACCTGGGTCTCGACCGGGATGGCATCGCGGTCATTGAGATCTCTTCTGAACGCGCCGCTGTGGATTCAGTGGCCCGGAGCGCGCTGTATGGGCAGATCGTGGAAGCCGTACGGACCTTGCCGGAGGTATCGGCGGCCGGGATGGCCTCGATTACACCGGTAAGTGGCAGCAATAGCACGCGCCGCATGCTGCGCGTGGACCGGCCGCCGCTCCCTGAAGCGGACCGTCGGACGTGGGTCAACGTGATCAGCCCCGGGTGGTTCGAGACGATGGGCAC
>DATMBT010000193.1:0-3003 GCA_035559475.1 Gemmatimonadaceae bacterium | reverse complement strand
GACGCCGAGGGAGGCACGCCGCCGCCTGACGAGTTGGTCCTGTCGGCCGATCGTCCCGGCTGGCGCAGCGCGCGCCTCTGGGTGATGAACACTGGTTCCAATCGCGTCACCGTCGAGGTTCGTGGCCCGCTGGGAACAGGCATGGTGGTGGTGCCACTGGCGGCTGTGGCACAGCGGCGACTGGCAGTGAACACGACATTCATCGCAGTGGTGTTCGTCGGGGGCGCCATCCTGATGGCCGGCCTGCTCACCCTGATTGGCGCGGCGGTGCGGGAAGGTGTCCTCGAGCCAGGTCACGTGCCTGACGATTCCCGCCGCCGCCGGGCGCGTCGTGCGATGATGCGGGCCGCGGTGTTCATCGCCCTCGCGCTGGCGGGAATGTACTCCTGGTGGCGCGCCGAAGATCGAGCGTTTCGCGCCCGGTTGTACCGCCCGCTGTCGGTGGCGACACGCGTGGATACATCGTCAGGTGGCGCAACGTTCGTCCTCGCGATCACCGACAGCAGCTGGCTCCAGCGGGACGACGTCGCGCTGCTTCGTGCTCGCGGGGAATTGCCGGCCACTGGACTGATCGACGATCACGGAAAGCTCATGCATCTCTTTCTCGTGTCCGGCGACGGTCGCTCGGCGATGGCGCACCTGCACCCGCTCACTCGCGACAGCGTGACATTCACCTCGACCTTGCCCCCGCTCCCCGCAGGGACGTACCGGGTGTTCGCGGACATCGTGCAGGCCAGTGGTTTCACCCAGACGTTGACGTCACAGGTGGTCGTGCCGCGCCTGACGAATGCGGATGCACCGCTGAGTGATGGCGACGATTCGTGGGCCGTCGCCGGAGAGACTACGCCGCGAGTGAGGCTGGACGATGGTACGATGCTGAGCTGGGTGCGCAGCACGGACACGCCCCTTCGCGCGAATGAGGAGGCGGGTCTTCGTTTCCTTGTAGAACCGCCGCCCGGAGACTCGGCCCTGCTCGAACCGTACCTGGGAATGCCCGGTCATGCTGCGGTGGTGAGGGACGATGGTGAGGTGTTCATCCATCTCCATCCGATGGGAACGATTTCCCCCGCCGCGCAGGCACGACTCTCACCTGCCTCGATGCACGTTGAGCCGCACGCCGCGCGAAATACGTCCAGAACAGACACGCTCCACTTTCCGTACGCTTTTCCCCAGCCTGGGCACTACACCGTGTGGGTGCAGGTCAAGCGAAAGGGGCGGATCCTGACGGGTTCGTTCCAGGCGAAAGTGGAGTAGCGCTCAACGTGTCGATCCACGTCGTCCTGGTTCAGCCAGAGATTCACTGGAACACCGGCAAC
Source organism: Gemmatimonadaceae bacterium (assembly GCA_035559475.1). Lineage (GTDB taxonomy): Bacteria > Gemmatimonadota > Gemmatimonadetes > Gemmatimonadales > Gemmatimonadaceae > JABWBJ01. Next base: position 1,687 of record DATMBT010000193.1, on the reverse strand, counting down.
GCGGGACGCACCTGCCTTGCGACGGGAGCGACCCTGCACCTCGTCAGGCCGCTCGGGTTCTCGCTGGATGAGCGCGAGGTGAAACGCGCCGGCCTCGATTACTGGGAGCACGTCGATCGTCACGTCTGGGAGAACTGGGCAGAATTCGAAGCTGCACTGCCGACGCTGGGTGAACCGTTCTTCTTTTCCACCAGGGCGACGAGAATGCTCTGGGACGCGCCACTCGGTGCTTCCAGGGACGTCGTGCTGGTGTTTGGTCGCGAGACCGGCGGCCTGCCGTCGGACCTTCACGAGCGGTATCGCGACCGGTTCGTTGGTATGCCAATCCACTCACCGCACGTGCGCTCGCTCAACCTGTCGACCAGCGTCGCCGTTGCCGTGTACGAGGTGCTCCGACAGCGTCGCTAACGACCGCTATTGCAGGAACTCGACGAGCACTGGGGCCAGCACGTCCACGGTCACCTGTTCAACAGGATGTGCTGTGTTGGGTAGTACTGTCAGGCTGCCGGCCGCCAGCATGTTCGCCACCGTCGTGCTCTCCTCGACACTGACCGTCGCGTCCTGGTCGCCTACGATGACGCGAACCGGCTGAGTAATCGCCGCGAGAGTCGCATCAGTCAACAGCGGGTTGTCGCCGAGGTCTCGCAGCAGTTCCGCCGTGTCAGCCAGCACACGTTCCCACCCGCCAGCTCCATCGTGTCGCGCGGCCAGCGTTTCGGCGAAATGCGGAACCTTCGCGCGAATAGCGTGAGGATTGAGCCGGGCGACGTCCCGCGCCGCGGTCGCAGGATCCCATCGGAACTTTGTGCCGAGCGTAACGACGCGATCAACGCGATCGGGGCGGGTCATGGCGAGATACACGGCGACGTATCCGCCCATGCTGTAACCAAACAGGCGCACGCGCTCGATACCCAGTGAGTCGATCAGGTCAATGACATTCTCGCCGAAGTGTTGCATGCGAAACACGCGGTCCCTCGGCGCCGCGTTTCCGTGGCCCTCGAAGTCGAGCTGATGAACGTGGAAGCTCGGGCGAAGGGCCTCGGCGAGCGGATCGAGTTGAGTCCGCGCGCCGAGGGCACCGTGAAGCAGCAGGAGGTCGCTCACTCAGGACGAGCGACGCGGGTGACGCCGAGGGTGGCCATGTTCTCAACACTCTACTGATGCCCCACGCCATCGCAAGGTTCGTTCTGATTCTCCCTAACGAACCGCTGGTGTACCGTCGATGCGCGGAAAGTAGACAGTCACGGTGGTTCCCTCGCCGGGCTCACTTTCGATTTCGATGGTGCCCCCGCTTTGTTCGACGATTCCGTGGACAATGGCGAGTCCGAGCCCCGTGCCCCTTCCCGGTTCCTTCGTGGTGAAGAAGGGCTCGAGTGCTCGCTCGCGCGTGGCGCGATCCATGCCCACCCCGGTGTCCTTGACCTGCAGTGCGACGAATCGCGACGGAGCGTCGGTCTCGGGTGCGAGTGCGACCTCGTCCCCGGTCACCTCTGCCGTCGCGATCGTGATTCGTCCACCCTGCGGCATGGCGTCCTTCGCATTGACCGCGAGGTTCATCACGACCTGCTGCACGCGCGAGGGATCAGCCATGACGCGCCCGATGGCAGGGTCGGGTTCGATCGCGACTTCGACGTGAGTGGACACCAGGAGCCGCAACATGGGCCGCATGCCGGTAATCACTTCATTC
>DATMBT010000192.1:0-10970 GCA_035559475.1 Gemmatimonadaceae bacterium | reverse complement strand
CCGACCGGCGGGTTGAGCACGCGCGCCGGGGCGGCCGGTGGCGGATTCGCCGAGTTCGACTTCACGTCGCCGCGGAATCCATCGTCCACGTTAGGCTGGGGACGGGGCGGCCTGTATTTCCAGTACGAGCCGGAATTCCGGACCGTCACGGCTGGTCCGTCGACCGATAACACCATGACGGCCCGATTCCCGATCTGGATGGCGGGATTGCAGCTGGGATCCAAGGCCATGGGCACCCTGACGTACTCCACGCTGCTCGACCGCACGTGGGCTACGGAAGTTCGCGGCGGCCAGATCCTCGGCCCTGACTCGGTGGGGTACACCGAGCGTGTCGAGTCCAATGGCGCGATCAACGACCTCCGTCTCGGCGTTTCCTATTCGGTGCGCGATAATTTTTCGGTCGGTTTTGGACTGCACGGGTTTACCGGCGAGAACCGGATGAGCCTTCGCCGTCAGTACGACGACAGCCTTCGGTACGGCACGCTTTCGCGCGCGCTGACCATCAGTTACCTGGGTGCGGGCTTTTCCGCCGGTGCGACCTGGAGACTCCATGAGCAGGTCGCGGTGGCCGCCTCGTTCCGGAGCGGTGGCGGGCTCGAGGTGACTGTGGGCGACACGGTGCTCGCCTCCGGCAGCATCCCCAACCGCTTTGGTGCTGGCATTCGGTTCGACGGATTGCCCGGCGCCAGTGTGGCGCTGTCGGTAGAGCGCACGCAGTGGTCAAGTCTGGATGAATTGCTCCAGACGGACCTCACGGCGAATGACACCTGGGAACTTGGCGTTGGAGCCGAGATGCAGGGTCCGAAAATGCGGAACGTCCCAATACTCTTTTACCTCGGCTACCGGCAGCGCGACTTGCCTTTTGCCGTGTCGGGTGACGTGTCCAAGGAGCGGTTCTATTCGGCCGGCACGGGCCTCCCGCTCGCCGGGCCGCGCGTCCTGCTGGACATGTCTGTGCAACGTGCCTCGCGCAGTGAAGTGCAGGGCGTATCAGAAAACGCGTGGATCTTCAGTATGGGGTTCACGGTCAGGCCCTGAGTCATGGCCGACCGCGAGCGTGCCGCGTTCGAGCTGATGCTCGTGCACAACCTCAAAGCGCCGTTGACCGGGATCATGGCGTCGCTCGAGATGCTGCAGGATGGCGACCTTGGTGAACTGAACGACACCCAGCGAGCCGCGGTGCACGAGATGCGGACGCACGGCGCCGAGATGGTGAGGATGATCGACGAGCTGGTGGACCTGGGGCACGCCAGATCATCCATCTTCGCCGTGCAGCGGACACCGATAGATGCGGCCACGTTCCTGCGTGAAATGCAATCGGGCTGGGTCGGACGCCTCGCCCGCCTCACGACATCGGTGGAGCCGGGCGTCCCGGAGATCGTGGCCGACGCTTCAATCCTGCGACGCGTGTTCGACAACCTGCTGATGAACGCGCGGGTCCACGCCGGCCAGGATGTCACGGTTACGCTGCATGCCGAACGCGTTGGTGACGCGGTGCACATCACGGTCGTGGACGACGGGCCAGGCATCCCGGCGCAGGATGCCGAGCGTGTCTTCGAGCCCTTCGTCACGCTTACTCGCCAGGCGGAGAGTCGCAACCACGGTCTCGGGCTGGCGTACTGCCGCGCCGCGCTCGCGGCCATGAACGGCCAGATCACGCTGAAGGCGACACCGCGCGGGGCCGCGTTTGTGGTTGCCCTGCCCGCCGCCGTACCCGTCACTCGTCAGGCAGTGGAGCAGCCACGGTGAAGGTCTACCTGCGCACGTTTGGTTGCCGGGCCAACCAATACGACAGCGAACAGGTGCGGGCGCTGGTGGAAGGCGCCGGCGGAACGATCGTCGAAGATCCTTCCGAAGCGGACGCCGCGGTGTTCAACAGCTGCGCCGTGACGACGGAAGCCGAGGCTGAACTCAGGAAAGGCATCCGGAAGGCGGCACGCGCGAATGCGTCCTTGCGCACGGTGGTGATGGGTTGCGCGGCCGCGCTCGACCATGGCCAGATTGCTTCGCTGCCCACCGTGTCCGGAGTAATTCCCGGTGGCGATGCATTCGAGGTGGCGACGTCGCTCGGACTCGCGCCGCCACCCGGAACCGTCGTGCCCATGCAGCACGGGACGCGGGCGCTGCTCCGGATCCAGGAAGGCTGCGACGAACACTGCACGTTCTGCGCGACCACCATGGCACGCGGCGTCAATCGTTCGCGATCGGCGGACGACCTCGTGTTCGAAGCGACGAGACTGTCGGAGCATCACCCGGAGATCGTGCTCACGGGAATTCACATTGGCACGTGGGGCCGGGACATCGGACAGACGTTAGGCAGCCTGGTGCAGCGGCTCGTGCGCGACGTGCCGAACGTCCGGTTCCGCCTGTCGTCGGTGGAGGCGACCGAGGTCGACGACACGCTGCGGGAGCTCTTTGGTGAACCGGAGCGCCTGGCGCCCCACCTGCACGCTCCGCTCCAGAGCGGGTCCGACCACGTGTTGAAGCGAATGGGCCGTCACTGGTACACGGCGTCGAGGTACGCCGAAGCGGTGGAGCGACTCGTGTCGGATCACACCGTGTTCGGCCTGGGTGCCGACGTCATCGCGGGTTTCCCCGGCGAGACGGAAGAGGATCATCACGCGACGCTTTCGTTCGTGCGTTCACTCCCGTTCACCTACCTGCACGTCTTTCCGTATTCGGCGCGGCCGGGGACGGCCGCGACGCGACTCCCGAACCACGTGGACGGTGGGGTCGTCCGACATCGGGCAGCCGAGCTGCGGGCCGCCGGCGAAACGCTGGCGCACGCGTATCGCGTGAGGCGGGCTGGAGGCATCGCGGACGTCGTGATCATTCGTGGAGACCGTCGCGAGGGGCTCACCGAGGACTATCTTCAGGTCGACCTCGAGGGCGAACGCTTTCCGCGTGGCACTCGACTCGCGGCCCGGTTGACCCAGGGCCCGTCTCAACACCTGATCGCCATTCCTGCCTGATTCAGTGACCATTCCGCCGATGACGAAAGGTCGCGTGTACGTGGAAACGTACGGCTGCCAGATGAACGTCAGCGATTCCGAGCTGATGCTCGGTCGGCTGTCGGCGGAAGGTTATACGGAGGCATCGACGCCCGAGGAAGCGGACGTCATCCTCCTCAACACGTGCGCCATTCGCGACCATGCTGAACAGCGCGTCCTTGGGCGACTCGGCGAGCTGAAAGGCGTGATGAAGTCCACGGCGATCGTCGGCGTTACGGGTTGCATGGCGCAGCGCCTGGGGCCAACGCTGCTCGAGCGCGCGCGGCACGTGAGCCTCGTGATCGGTCCCGATGGCTATCGCGCGCTGCCGGCACTGCTCGAGCGCGCAAAGACCGGGGAACGCGCGATCGAGACGTCGTTCGACCTCGAGGAGCATTACGAAGATTTCACGCCGAGACGTTTTGACAAGGTGAAGGCGTGGATTCCCGTGCAGCGCGGCTGTGACTACCGATGCACGTATTGCATCGTGCCGACGACGCGTGGCTCGGAGCGGAGCCGCAAGCTGGCCGACGTGATCCGGGAAGTGGAGACCGTCGCATCCGAGGGCATCAGCGAAGTGGTGCTGCTCGGACAGACCGTGAACTCGTACCACGACGGCGAGTCCGGCTTTGCGGCCCTCCTGCGGGCGGTGGGGCGCGTGGACGGGATCCGTCGCCTGCGATTCACCAGCCCGCACCCTAACGACTTTTCGGATGACGTGGTCCAGGCGATGGCCGACGTCGACGCCGTGTGCGAGCACGTGCACCTTCCGATGCAGTCCGGCTCGAGCCGCCTGCTGCGGCGCATGCTGCGCCGGTACTCCAGGGAAGGGTACCTGGACTGCGTCCGCCGACTCCGTGAGGCGATGCCCGGACTCAGCCTGACGACGGACATCATCGTGGGGTTCCCTGGTGAGTCTGACGAGGATTTCGAGGAGACGTTGTCCGCCGTGGAATCCGTCGGCTTTGACGATGCGTACACGTTCAAGTTCTCGCCGCGAGAGGGGACCCCGGCGACCCGCATGCCGGAGTCCGAGACCGTGCCTGACGAGGTGGCGACCGAAAGGCTCGCTCGACTCCTTGCCCTGGTGCGGTCGAACTCACGGCGGCGGAACCTCGGCCTGCTGGGCCAGCGTCGCGAGGTGCTGGTGGAGCGCACCGCCCGGCGCGGGGAACTCCTCCAGTCGCGGACGCGAGACTTCAAGACGGTGCTGGTTCCCGGCCCGGAGTCGATGATCGGGCAGTACCTCAACGTGGAACTGACCGGTACCACCGGGTCCACGTTCACCGGTACGCCGGTGACTGAGCGCCAGCCGCTCCCCGTCGCGAACTGAGAAGTCCACCGCTGGCCCGGTGTGAGGCAGGTCACACCGAGGGGGGCCAAGTGGTTGCGGGGCTTACCTCTCGGTACCCTATGCGTCTTGTCAGTGAGCCCGTGGCAGTACCACGTGGCCAGAGACGTATCGGTACCCATGCCAAACGCCCTCGAAGAATCGGTTCACGAAGTGTTCTACCGCCTGCGGGACATGGAGGCGGGATATTGCCACTGCCCGCATTGCCAGGATGACGTGATCACGCACGCGCTGAACCATGCTAAGCCCAGGTACATCTCCGGGGCGGCGGTCGGCGCGGCGGTCACACGCGTGTCGTTGACGCGGGATCAAGCCCAGGCGGAGGTGGCGGTGCTCGTGCTCGAAGCCATGCGCCGCGTTCAACGGAATCCCCGTCATGGTCCAGAAGGTTTTGTCGCCCACGCAAGCGGAGGCACCATGCGGTAGTGGTGGCGGTACGTCGTGCCGCTGGTGACGATCGCCTACATCGCCGTCGCCGCTGGTCTCCTTCTGGGGTCCGGCGGCGTTGTGTTTCCAGCCGGCGCACTGGCGGCAGCAGCGCTCGCCATTGCCGTTCAGCGACGCTCGCTCGAAGGAGCGGCGCTCGCTCTCCTCGCATTCGCCGGCGCTGTCACGGGATGGGCGGTTTCGCGCGCCGATGCGGCCTGCGCGACCGCGATCGAAGCGACCGGCCATGCCACGGTTCGCCTGCGTGAAGATGCGAAGCCCGGCAGCAGCGCACGCGGTTTTGCCCTGGGGAAGGACTGTCGCGTAGCCGTTCGCCTGCGTGTCGTGGAAGGGAGCGCACCCGCGGGCGCCGTTGTACACGCGCGCGGCACCGCTCGTCGCGAGGGAACGCGCGTGGCCATGGGTGCAGCACGTGTGCGCGTGGAACGCGATCCGGGCGTCCTGGCGCGCTGGCGCACGAGGGCGGGCATGATCATCGACACGCTCTATGGCGCGCAGGCCCCGCTGGCCCGCGCGCTCCTCATTGCCGATGAGCGTGACATCTCTCCCGAGGTCCGCCGCCAATTCGCGGACTCGGGAATCATCCACATGCTGTCCGTGTCTGGACTGCACGTCGCGGTGCTCGCCGAGGCTGTTGTGCTGATGCTGATGGTCACCGGCGCCTCGACGCGCCGCGCGGAACTCGTGGCCACGCTGACGATCGGGGTGTTTGTCCTCTTTGTCGGCGCGCCCTCACCGGCGGTTCGCTCGGCAGCGATGTATGCCGCCGTGGTCACGTCGAGGCGCCTGCAGCGACCGACGTCTCCATGGGCGCTCCTCGCGTTAGGTGCGGCGCTGCCGCTGGTCGAACCACGCGTCGTCAACGAAATCGGCTATCACCTGAGCGTTGCCGGCATGGCGGGACTCATTGCGAGCGGGAAGCTCACGCGTCGCCTCCCGCTGGACCGGCTTCCCGAATGGAGCCAACGTGTCGCGCGGGAAACGGTCGCCACGCTTATCGCCAGCGCGGTGACGGGGCCCATCGTCGCATGGCATTTCGGTCGTGTAAGCCTGGCCGCGCCGATCACCAACCTGGCGGCGGCGCCGCTCTTTGGCCTGGCGCAGCCCGCGCTGTTCCTGTCGCTCGCGATCGCACCATTCCGCCCAGCCGCGACGCTCATCGCGGATGGCACGAAGGTTCTTCTCGCCGGCATCGAGAAAGTCGGCACCATCGGCGCCGCGATACCGGCGTCGGCGCTCGATGTGCAGCCCAGCGCCGTCACCGCGTTGCTGCTTGCCGCCGCTTCTGCCTCGTTCCTCATGGCGTGCGCGTCGCGCTATTGGGTGAGGCCGGCGTCCATCGCCGCATCCGCGATAGTCCTCGCGTTATGGTGGCCCTTCGTACGCCCGGGCGGAGCGCGGCTCGAGGTCCATATGATCGACGTGGGTCAGGGAGATGCCATCGCGTTGCGCACGCCACGATGGCGCTGGATCCTGGTGGACGCAGGCGACCAGTGGCGTGAGGGCGACGTGGGTGAGCGTGTTGTCGCGCCTTACCTCCGTCGTCGCGGGGGCGAGATTGCCGCGTTCATCCTCTCACACCCGCATGCCGACCACATTGGCGGCGCCGCATCCGTGATTCGCCGAGTGCCCGTCGGTTTTATCTGGGATGGTGGCTATGCGCAGGGAAGCAGCGTGTACGAGGGCGTGCTCGACGCCGCGCGCGAGCGTGGCGTAGCCTGGCGGCCGGCCCGTCCGGGTTCGGCGATGGTGATCGACGGCGTTCGCCTCACGGTGCTCTCACCAGACTCGGCGGAGATTGCGGCCGCGCCAGACGCGAACGCCGCCTCGGTTGTCGTCATGGTGGAATACCGCGGCGTGAAGGTCCTGCTCACCGGCGACGCGGAACGCGAAGTGGAAGCGCGGCTCGCTGCACGACTCGGCACCGACCTGCACGCCGACGTCCTGAAGGTGGGTCATCACGGAAGTGCGACCAGCACGACGGCGCCGCTCCTCGAAGCCGTCTCACCGCGGCTCGCGCTGGTAAGCGTCGGTGCGGGTAACAGGTACGGGCACCCGAGTCCGGACGTCCTGGAAGCGCTGCGCTCGCATGGATCTCAGGTGCTGCGCACGGACGATGTGGGAACGATCGTTGTCTCCATTGATGGAGGTCCCGTGCTCCAGGTCGCGGCCGAGGACGTCCGGTGGAAGCTGAGGCGCTGATCAGGCATTTCTCCCCTGAGATCCGGCTTTGACGCCCTTGCACGGGTTTTGCGTAACGGGTCAGTTTCAGTCCGCACCACCACCCAAGCCAAAGCCGCCAGTGGTCAAGCACACTGCGACCTCCGTCGTCACAATCGAGCGCTACATCATCGAGCAGGAGAAACTCTACCCGGAAGCGACGGGTGAGCTGTCCGGCATCCTGTACGACGTGGCGCTGGCCGCCAAGATGATCTCGAGCAAGGTCCGGCGCGCCGGGTTGGTCGACATCCTTGGCGCGCTCGACTCGCACAACGTGCAGGGCGAGATCCAGCAGAGACTCGATGTCTTCGCGAACGAGATCATCGTGAAGGCCATGGACCACACCGGGCGGTTGGCGGCGATGGCATCGGAGGAAGAGCCGGACATCATCCCGATTCCCGCCGAGTTCAAGTGCGGGAAATACGTCCTCTTGTTCGACCCCCTCGACGGCTCGTCCAACATCGACGTGAACGTTCCGGTGGGCACGATCTTCTCCGTGCTGAAGAAGATCACGCGCGGGTCGCACGGGAACCTCGAGGATATGCTGCAGCCCGGTCGCCGGCAGGTGGCGGCGGGTTACGTGATCTACGGCTCGAGCACGATGATGGTGTACACAACGGGGCAGGGCGTGCACGGCTTCACGCTCGACCCGTCGATCGGCGAGTTTCTATTATCGCATCCCAATATCCAGATCCCGACGCGCGGCCGGTACCTGTCGGTCAACAACGGCTACGAGCAGTCGTGGGACACCAAGGTCACCGCGCTCATGCGCCGGTATCGTGGCCTGGACGGTCAGCAGAAGCCGATGAACGAGAGGTACGTCGGATCGCTCGTCGCCGATTTCCATCGCAACCTGCTGGGCGGCGGATTATTCGCGTACCCGGCAAACAACCAGAGCCCACGCGGCAAGCTCCGGCTGCTCTACGAGGCGAACCCGCTGGCATTCTGCGTGGAAGCGGCGGGTGGTGCAGCGACGGACGGAAACCGCGACATCCTCAACATCAATCCCGAAGAGTTGCACCAGCGCACGCCCCTGTTCATCGGGAGCAAGGATGACGTGCAGACGGCGCGGGAGATGCTTGGCGGCGAATGACGCGGGAATCGGGAATCGGGACTGGTGACTCGTGACTCGGCCTGTGTGCTTCTAGCTTTGTCACCATGAGTTCGAGCGAAAAGAGGACCCCGTCTGGCATCCCGTTAGCTCCCGTATACGGGCCCTCGGACTGGGACGGCGACTACGCCGAAGCGTTAGGCGATCCGGGCAGCTTCCCGTTCACACGCGGTGTCCAGGCCAACATGTATCGCGGCCGGCTCTGGACCATGCGCCAATACGCGGGGTTCGGCACGGCCGCAGAAACGAACCAGCGATTCCGCCAGTTGCTCGAGGCCGGGCAGACCGGGCTCTCCGTCGCTTTCGACCTGCCGACGCAGATGGGCATCGACTCCGACTCCCCGCGCGCCGCGGGTGAAGTCGGGCGCGTGGGCGTGGCGATCGATACGGTGGACGACATGCATACCCTGCTCGAGGGGATCCCGCTCGACACGGTGTCCACGTCGATGACCATCAACGCGACCGCGGCCACGCTGCTGGCGATGTACATCGTCGTGGCGGAAGAGCGTGGGTTCTCGCGTGACAAGGTGTCCGGCACGATCCAGAACGACATCCTCAAGGAGTACGTCGCGCGCGGGACGTACATCTACCCGCCCGGTCCCAGCCTCAAACTCATCACGGACACGTTCCGCTTCTGCGCGCGGGAAGTCCCGCAGTGGAACCCGATTTCCATCTCGGGCTACCACATCCGCGAGGCAGGCGCCACCGCGGTCCAGGAGCTTGCCTTCACGCTGGCGAACACGATCGAATATGTGAAAGGCGCCATCGAGGGCGGGCTGGGCATCGACGAATTCGCGCCGAGGTTGTCGTTCTTTTTTGCGGCACACACTGACTTGTTCGAGGAGGCCGCGAAGTTTCGCGCGGCACGCCGGATGTATGCGCGGCTGATGCGCGACCAGTTCGGCGCGAGCGATGCGAGTTGTCGCCTTCGTTTTCACACACAGACGGGCGGCGTGACGCTCACGGCGCAATCGCCCCTCAACAACGTCGTGCGTGTCACGATCCAGGCGCTCGCGGCCACGCTTGGCGGCACGCAGTCGCTCCACACGAACGGCTACGACGAAGCGCTGTCGTTGCCAACGCGTGAGGCAGCCACACTGGCGCTGCGCACGCAGCAACTGGTCGCCTGGGAATCCGGCATTGCGAACACGGTGGACCCGCTCGCGGGAAGCTATTTCGTCGAGTCGCTGACGGACGAACTCGAACGGGGCGCAATGGTCCTCATGGCGCGCATCGAAGAACTCGGCGGCGCCGCCAAGGCGATCGAGGCCGGGTTCCTGCACGAGGAGATCGCCCGCAGCGCCTACGCGCACCAGATGCGCGTGGAGTCCGGCGAGACTACGATCGTTGGCGTGAACCGATTCACCGATGACGGTCAGGTGCCCGACGTTCCCCGCCCGGACTTCAGCCGCCTCGAAAAAGACCAGGTGACGCGACTGGCAGAGCGTCGCGCGAAACGAGAGGCCGGTGGCCTCGCGAGCGCACTGGCTGAGGTTCGCGATACGGCAAAAACCTATCGCGACGATGCGAACGCGCGTGAACGCGCGTCCCTGATGCCGGCGATTATCAGCGCCGTTCGAGCGCGCGCTACGGTTGGCGAAGTGGCGGATGTGTTGCGCGAGGAGTGGGGGGCGTTCGTTCCGGCGTAAACACCTGAGAACCTGCTCGAGCCTCTTTCGAAACCGCTTCGGGCCTGCTTGGACAAGTCGTTCACTTGTAATGACTTGGGACGTTCGCTACTTTCCGTCTCCCCACTGAAGTCCGTTTTAATCCTGACATGCCTACGTACGAGTATCGCTGCCCCAAAGGCCACGGCTTCGAGCATTTCTTCCGGACCATCAGCGCCGCCGAAAGCCGCATGAAGTGCCCCGAATGCGGCGAGATCGCTGAGCGCATCATGTCTGGCGGTACGGGCCTGCTCTTCAAGGGCTCGGGCTTCTACATCACCGACTACGGCAAGGACGGCAAGAAGGACCAGCGGAAGCAAGCGCCGCCCGAGGGAAGCAAGAGCGACTCTGGCGGCTCGAGTTCGGAAGGCTCTCCCAAGTCGAGCGACAAGCCGTCGAAGGGTTCGGGTTCGGACAAGCCGTCGAAGGGTTCGGGTTCGAGTGACGCCTGACGCGATCATCCGCGACGCCCTGATCAAGGCGGCGCGCACGCTCGGCGCTCCGGATCCGATCGACCCGGTGGTCGAGCGTCCCCGTGATCCGACATTCGGGGACTGGACCACGAACCTCGCGATGACGCTTGCGCGCACGCTCAGGCGGAAGCCGCAGGACATTGCGGTGGACCTCATCGCGGGGATGGACGTGCATCGCGCTGGTGTTCGCGAAGCCACCGTGGCGGGCGCCGGCTTTATCAACTTCAAGCTCGAGACAAAAGCTGCCGCGAGCGGCCTCGCCACCGTGATCGCGGCTGGGGAGACATTCGGCCGACATGACGAAGGGCAGGGCGCCGCGTTCAACGTCGAGTTCGTGTCCGCGAACCCGACCGGCCCTCTCCACGTTGGCCACGGACGCCAGGCTGCGCTTGGCGACGCCATTGCGTCGCTGCTGGAATGGAACGGCTGGAAGGTGACGCGCGAGTTCTACTACAACGACGGCGGGGGGCAGATCAACAACCTGGCGCTCTCCGTCCGCGCGCGACTGGTCGAACGCGCGACCGGTCGTCTGGAAATACCGGAGGGCGGCTATCACGGCGAATATATCCGGGAAATCTCGGCGGCCTATGCGGCCGCGCACCCCGAAGATCCCCAGGGCGAGCAGGTCGAGCAGGTGCGTCACTTTGCGGTGCAGGCCCTGCGCCAGGAGCAGGACCAGGACCTCAAGGCGTTAGGCGTCCACTTCGACGT
>DATMBT010000191.1:0-5465 GCA_035559475.1 Gemmatimonadaceae bacterium | reverse complement strand
CGTCCGTAACCGTGGGCCTGAACAACGTCCACACATGGGGAATCTCCCGTTCGATGTAGTCCTTGTTCGACCCAATCAACTTCGCGTGCGACACCTCGCGATCGTAGATGGCGACATCGATTCCCTTCCCGATGAGACGTTCGACGAGTGTGACCATTGGCGATTCCCGGAGGTCGTCGGTGCCCTCCTTGAACGCCAATCCAAGGACACCGACCCGCCGGTGTCCCGCCGCCATCACCATGTTGAACGCGCGAGCGACCTGGGCCTCGTTACTGTCCAATGTGGCGCTGAGGATTGGCGTGGCCACATCGAGTTGACGCGCGCGATAGGTAATAGCGCGCAGGTCCTTCGGCAGGCATGAACCGCCGAAGGCAAATCCCGGCATCAGGTACGCCTTCGAGACATTCAGCTTCGTGTCCTGGACGAACAGCCGCATGACTTCGTGCGAGTCAACGTCAAGCGCCTTGCAGATGTTCCCTATCTCGTTGGCGAAGCCGACCTTGAGCCCGTGGTACGCGTTGCAGGCGTACTTGAGCATCTCGGCCACGCCGGTGGCGACCACGTGAAGCGGCGCGTCGATGCCCTCGTACAGTTCGGCGACCGCGCGGCCCGTGGCTTCGTCGTCGGCGCCGATCACGGTGAACGGCGGGGCATAGAAGTCCCGGATCGACGTTCCTTCGCGAAGGAACTCGGGGTTCATGGACAGGCCGAAATCCTCGCCGGCCCGCTTGGCACTCGCCTTTTCGAGCGCGGGGCACGCCAGCATGACCGTCGTCCCGGGAAAGACCGTGCTCCGGATAACAACCGTGTGCCGCCCATCTTTCGTGCGCAGGGCTTCGCCGATCTGCGTGCACACACGCTCAACGTAAGCCAGGTTGAGGTTCCCGTTAGGTTGCGACGGGGTGCCGACGCAGACCAGCGAGATCGAAGTCGCCAGCACGGCCTCGCCCACCGAGGTGGTGGCGGTCAGTCGCCCGGCCGCGTGTCCCGCGCGGACCAGTTCGGCTATGCCCTCCTCCACGATCGTAGCCTTTCCGGCATTGATCAGGTCCACCTTCGCCTGCGTGACGTCAACGCCGACGACCGTGAAGCCGCGGTCGGCGAGGCACGCCGCGGTCACGCATCCCACATATCCAAGTCCGAAGACTGAAACGGCTGGCTTTGTATTCATTCCTGTGGTGTGTTCGATGCGTCGAGGTCGACCCATCTCATCTTCGACTCCGCCGAGGCGGCCGAACTTCCCGGGAGGAACAGTACTCCATCGCGCTCCCGCCAGCGCACCCGGAGACCGGGGGCGCCTTCATGCGTTACTGCCCTGATGTACACCCGTTGTCCGGGCTCGGAGAGCACGGTTGTCAGGCGGACGATCTCCGTGCCCCTGATGGAGCACGCCACATGTTTTGCGACCTCACGCGAGGCGTACGCCGCCGACACCCAGCTATCCGAGAATCGCCAGTTTGCTGACTCCAGAACGTGCAGGTTGAGCAACTCTGATCCGCTTTCGAACAAGGTGAGCGATCCGGCACCGCCGTGGCACGACAGGCTCGGCGCGCACTGCCAATGCACCGTCAACTCGTGTTCACCTTCACCCCGCACTTCGTCCCGGACAATCCAGAGGTCAGGACGGATAAATGCGATGTACCGCGTGTACCGTAAACGAGGGCGAAGGCGTTCGAAGCCGTCGTGTGTGCCGGTGAACAACACGGTGTCGCCATCAGCGTCCCACTGTTGGCATCGGGATTCTGGTCTCGAGGCCCATTGGAATGGGCCCGCCACGGTGGCTGATCCGCACCCATCGACCGTTGCGGCGCAGTGGGCAGCCGTCTCCCGAAAGGCATCGCGCCATGTGGGCGACCCCGTATAGGTGAACGTGCCGGGGTCCACAAAAACGGACCGTCCACCAATAGACACATCTAATGAAAGGGCGTCTGCGTGCGCGTGACCGCCGTTCATGAAACCGTGCGGCCCAGCGTCGATAGTCATTACACTCGCCAAGCGGTCCCATCCGCTACGGATGACGTATGTGCCCCCGTCAGGAAAAGCCTTTGCAGTGGCGGCGGGGACCTTTGGCGTTAGGCTCCGGAACGCGCGCAACCCGGCCGGACCCAGCAACCACACCATCTCCGTCGTGGGAGTGCCGGCCACGGCGGCAAGGTCCGCGCGCGCGAGCAGAGCGGCGCCCACCGCCAGCGGTGTGCGCGTGTCCTTCGCCGTGTGCTCGTCCAGGAAGAGCAGTCTTCCGCCGTCGTCATCACCGATCAGCGGCATGCTCCCATCGGGACGCGTGATCCACATGAGATGATCGAGCAGACCATTCAGCGCACGCTCGATCCGCGAGCGGACCGGCAAAGCCGCGCGCTCGGCGAGAACAAGAAAGTGCAGGTAGAAGTCGGTCGTATAGCGGTGGTACCACGTGGACTGCTCGACGTACGTGCCGTCGGCGCGCACGTGGCGGTCCACCCAGTCCAGCAGGATCGCCGCGCCCGTACGCTGCCAGGACAGCGCCTCACGACACTGCGGCAGCGCCGTGCCCAGCGCAAACAAGCCCAGTGCTTCCCCGGTCAGGTGCGTGTTGGGACTGAACCAGGTGGACAGGTGTCGCTCGATATGACGCCCCGAGACTGACAGGTACGCGATCATGCGGCGACGCAGTTCCGTCGGCATGACGTCGTCCACCAGTGCCAGGACCCAGAGCCACGCGATGGCGCGGAAAGCAAGTTCGAGGCTGCTCGCCCAGTGCACTCCCTGCTTTGGGGGGTTCGTGTCCAGCCAGCTCTCCAACAGTCGCAGGCACTCGTCTGCATAACGATGATCGCGCGTGCACCACCAGGCCTGGCCCAGCGTCACGAGGGCACTGTGCCGGCCAAGCTCCCAAACCAGCTTGTGGTCGCCGACCGAGGCGGGGTTGAGGAAGTCGATCTCGCTCCAGTGACGGTCGGGTGCGCGAACACCGGCCACTGGATCGAGCCACCAGTCGATGGGGTCACCCAGGATGATGTTCCTGTGTCCGAGCAGATCGTAATGCCTGTCGAGCAACCGGTCGGCGCGTGCTCGCAAAGCGGCTTCGTATCCCGTGTCAATGGACTTCAATGCCCGCAATGTCGCGTCGCGATCATCGAAGGCGGCAAAGAACGGACCGCGAATGGCCGGCGCGGAACCGGCGCCGTCGCGCAGCCGCCGTTCGGCGCGCAGTTCGCCAACGTCTCCAACGCCGCGCCGCTCGAGCCACCGGGACGCGCCCTGCCTCGCGCGATCCAGAAGCTCCGACGCCGAACGTCCGCGCAACTTGCCGATACCGCTCGCCATCAGGCCGCGTGACTGACGACTCGGCTTGGCGTCGCGAGTTCGCGGTAAACGCGAACCCACGCATCCTGCACCGCAGGCCACGTGAATTGCTCGAGACACGAAGCCCGCGCTGATCGCGCGAGTCGTACTGCCAGTCCCGGCTCCTCCAGCAGGCGCAATGACGCGCGAGCCATGCCTTCATGGTCACCGGGCGGGACCAACAGTCCCGTCTCACCGCCTTTCACGACATAAGGAATGCCACCGGTGGACGTGCTCACGATCGGCAGGCCCGCGGCCTGCGCCTCGATCAACGAGAGTGGCATGTTGTCGATGTCAGGACTGTTCAGGAGTATGTCGGCTTCGTTCAGCAGGTGTCCCATTTCTGCCGGAGTCACTCGGCCGGTGAACCGGACGTTCCTGACTCCGAGGGACCGGACAAGTTCCTCAAGTTGGTTGCGCTGGCTGCCGTACCCGGCCACGACGAGCGAGGCATCCGCAATGCGCTGCTGCACGCTCGCGAAAGCGCGGATGGAGCACGCGACGTTGTAGTGAGCCTCGTGGTTCCGGTTGCTGAGGAAAACCGGGCGCATCGGAGTTCGCTCGCGGAACGGGATGGCGTCCGCGTCCACGAAGTTGTGGATCGCTTCGGCACTCAGACCGAACCGAGCGAACACTTCGCGCAGGTAGCCCGAGGGTACGACGATTCGATGAGCGAGTCGCGTGAGCGGCACCGCGGTGCGCCAGTTCTGGAGATGATCCTCCGCCTCGCCACTGTGATAGTTCAACAATGCGCCTCGCCCGAACGCCCTGGCCACAAGCATCGCTGGCACCGGCCCAAGCAGGAACGCCCAGTAGGACGGTGAGAACGCGTGGATGACATCGAACTGGCGAACCCGCGACAGGAGCAGGATCCAGTAGCCAATGGAGGTCGCAACCGTGCGCACATACTTGACACGTTGTAGTAAACGCAGCGGACCGGGCAGCCTCGGATTCATGGGGAGGAAACCAACTTCGAGGCCTGGGGTGTTTCGAAGCTGCTCGTGCAGTCGGGCCAGTTGCACGGCCTGACCACCGAGGATGTCCATCGAAGGTCCGGCGAGACACACTTTCACCGGATTCCCGCGTATGGCGCCCGTCACAACCCGCCCAGCCCCCGACGCCAGGCGCAGGTTGCCGTTGACTCCTTCAAGGCGTCCACATTCGGTGCGGAAGTCGTTGTCATATTAGCTTTTCAGGCGCCAACGCCCTCATGACTAATCTGTCGCGAGACGGGTCACGAAAAGCGCGGCACATCCAAATCCCCTGAACAAAACGTAAGCCCTTGATCAATGACTAAGAGAGTGCTCGTGACGGGGGGCGCGGGGTTCATCGGGTCGCATCTGACAAGGCGCCTCCTGGACGACGGATTCGCCGTCCGCGTGGTGGATAATCTGTCCACGGGCTTCCGTCACAATCTCGAGGAACTGTCAGGGCGGATTGACTTTATCGAAGGCGATATCTGCGAGCCGGATGTTTGTGCCGAAGCCGCAGCCGACGTCGAGGTCATTTTTCACGTAGCCGCGCTGCCCAGCGTACCCAGGTCGATGGCCGATCCCCTTGGCACGCACGACGCTAATGTCAACGGGACCTTGCACCTGCTGGAGGCCGCCCGCCGCGCCGGTGTCCGTCGATTCGTGTACTCCAGCTCCAGTTCTGCCTACGGCGACACTCCGGCACTGCCGAAAGTCGAGTCAATGGAGCCCCTGCCGCGCTCTCCATACGCTGCGGCAAAACTCTCCGGTGAGTTGTACGCCCTGGCGTACGCACGTGCAGGCCTGCTCGAAGCGGTCGCGTTGCGGTACTTCAATGTGTTCGGTCCAAGGCAGGACCCCAATGGACCCTACGCGGCGATTGTTCCGCTCCTCTTTCGCGCTGTGCTGACTGAAACGCCGGTCACCATCTACGGCGACGGTTTGCAGACGCGCGATTTTACCTACGTGGAGAACGTCATTGACGCCAACGTCCTTGGCGCTTCACAGCCTGCGGGACGCGCGAGCGGACATGTCGTGAATGTTGGTACCGGAAGCCGCATTACGCTCCTCGACCTGGTTTCCTTAGCAGAGGAAGTCAGTGGCCGCTCGATCAAGGTCCGTCACCTCCCGGCACGCGCCGGCGATGTGCGCGATTCACAAGCGGGCCTT
>DATMBT010000190.1:0-5899 GCA_035559475.1 Gemmatimonadaceae bacterium | reverse complement strand
GTCACGTTCGCGGCCGGCGTGGCGACGCGTGGCCTCCGCCCCGTCGCAGCGATCTATTCGACGTTCCTCCAGCGCGCGTACGACAGCATCATCCACGACGTTGCCATCCAGCACCTGCCGGTGATCTTCTGCCTCGACCGCGCCGGATTCGTGGGCGAAGATGGCGAAACACACATGGGCCTCTACGACATCGCGTACCTGCTCGCGATTCCCGGGGTCACCGTGACGGCGCCGAAAGACGCGACGGAAATGCTCGCTCTGTTGCGGACGGCGGCGAACCACGTCGCTGGCCCGTTCAGCATCCGCTATCCACGTGATACCGCGCCTGACGTTCCGCCGGCGATGTCGGCGATCGAGGCCGTTCCCTACGGATCGTGGGAAGTGCCACGACGGGGAAGCGAGATCGCCATCCTGGCGGTCGGCACGATGGTGCGGCCGGCGCTCGAGGCAGCGGAATCGCTGGCGATCGAAGGATTCGATCCCACCGTGGTGAATTGCCGGTTCCTCAAGCCGTACGACGCGTTGACGCTCTCCGCGATTCTCGCCGAGCATCGGTACCTGCTGGTGGTTGAAGAAGGCACGGTCATCAACGGATTTGGGGCGCACATCGCGTCGGTTGTGGGGAGACTCGAACCTTCTGTTCGAGTCTCCGTCCACGGGGTTCCGGACCAGATCATCCCCGCCGCTTCACGGACGCGACAGCTCGCGATGGCCGGACTCGACGCCGCCGGTATCGCCGAGCGCGTGCGCGCGTTGCATGAGAGCGAGGCGGTCGCCGGGTGATCCGGCTCGGCGTCATCGGGAATCGCGATTATCCCGACCTGGGCAGCGTCCTCAAGCGGCTCCTTGCGATGGCGCCCGACCTTGGGGTGGACATGCATCTCGAGGCGAACCTCATGGAGTTCGCGCGGGATCATGAACATCCGCTGGAATCGGGCAGTGAGGTCGATGCGCTGCTGACGTTAGGCGGCGACGGCACGCTGCTCCGGGGCGCGCGCTTCCTCGGCGGCCGCGAGATCCCGATCCTGGGAATCAACCTCGGACGGCTGGGCTTCCTCAGTGCCTGCAGTCCGGACGAGCTGGAGGTCGGGCTGCGCCGACTCGTCAGCGGTGACTATCGTGGCGAACAGCGCATGATGCTCGAAGGTCGCCCGGGCCTGTCTGATGATCCGCGCCGCTGGTACGCGCTCAACGACATCGTGCTGCACAAGAGCGGCAAGGCACGCGTCATCTGGCTGAAGGTGGAGGTCGATGGCGAGGAAGTGGCCAGCTACGCCGCTGACGGCATCGTGATGTCGACGCCGACGGGCTCCACCGCCTATAACCTTTCGGTGGGTGGTCCGGTCGTGGTGCCGGGGCACAACTCGATCATCATCGCCCCGATCTCGGCGCACGCGCTGTCCATTCGTCCAGTGGTGGTTGGTCCCGATGCCACGGTCGTGGTCCACGCCGACGATGATGGCACCGACCGCCTGGTGACGGTCGATGGGCAGATCGGTGCGACGTTAGGCACGTCGGAGACGCTGATGGTGCGACGCGCGTCGCGCTCCGTCATCCTCGTGCGCTTCCCGGAGATGACGTTCTTCACCAGGATGCGGCGGAAGCTCGGGTGGGGTGCGCCACCCGACGACCCGCGTGCGTGATGCTGACCGAGCTCCGGATCCGGAACCTTGCGGTCATTGAGTCGGTGACACTGCCGGTGGCCCCGGGGTTCAACGTGCTCTCGGGCGAGACCGGGGCGGGGAAGTCGATCATCGTCGGCGCGTTAGGCCTGCTGCTGGGCGAGCGCAGCAGCGCCGACGTGGTCCGGGCGGGTGCCGACAAGGCAGTGGTCGAGGGGGTCTTCGACGGCTCAGGCTACCGGGCCCTGGCGGCGATGCTCGAGGAGCGTGGGATCGAGAGCGAAGAAGGACTCGTGGTGCTGCGCCGCGAGGTCGCCGCCGGTGGAAAGAGCCGCGCGTGGATCAACGACATGACCGTGACGACCGCGGCGCTGGCCTCGATCGGTCGGTTGCTGGTCAACCTTCACGGACAGCACGAATCCCAGGCGCTGCTGCACGACGATGCGCAGCGCGACGTGCTCGACGCGCTGGCCGGGGCAACTGAGGTTGCCTCGAGTGTGCAGGCGTCTCATGCCGAACTGGAATCCGTGCGCGCCGCCATTGCAGACCTGAACCGGCGGCGTGATGAAGCCTCGAAGCGCGCCGATTACCTGCGGCACCTCGTTCGCGAGATTGACGCCGCTCATCTCGTCGTGGGCGAGGAGGAGCGCCTTGACGAGGAGGCGCGCCGGCTCACCCACGCCGTGGAACTCAGGGCGCATGTCGCGCAGGCACTGGCGGCCATCGAAGATGGGGACAACGGCGCGATCCACGCGCTTGGCTCGGCTCGCCGCGCGGTCCACGCCGCACTCCGTATCGACCCCGGTGCGACGCCGTTGTCAGACGCCATCGACCAGTCGCTCGTGACACTCCAGGAACTCGCGCGCGACCTGGAGTCATATGACGCGACGCTCGACAGCGATCCTGAGCGGCTGGCCGAAGTGGATCGTCGCCGGGACCAGGTCAATCGCGTCACGCGCAAGCATGGTGGCAGTGCGGAGACTGCGTTGGCCGCATGGCGTGAGGCGCGCGCGGAACTGGAAGTGCTCGATACCGCGGCAGTCGACCTGCGTGGGCTCACGGCGCGTGAGGAATCGGCGCGAAACGCGCTGGCTGCGCACGCGGCGAAGCTTTCGAAGTTGAGGCAGAAGGCCTCACGCCAACTGGCCTCTGAAGTTGAGGCGCTTCTTCCCGACCTCGGCCTCCCAGGCGGAAAATTCGTCGTGGACCTTCAACCGACGGACGGCATCTCGGCGTCAGGAGCCGAACGTGTGGAGTTCCGCGTGGCGCTGAACGCGGGACACGACGCGCGCCCGCTCGCACGCACCGCGTCAGGCGGCGAACTGTCGCGTGTCATGCTCGCGCTCAAGTCGATCCTCGCCCGGCTCGATCAGGTGCCCACGCTGGTCTTCGACGAGGTGGACGCCGGAATTGGCGGCACGATCGCGCTCAAGGTGGGCGACAGCCTGCGAGGACTCGCCGCACACCATCAGGTCCTGGTGATCACCCACCTGGCGCAGGTGGCCGCTCGCGCCCATCACCATGTCGTGGTGACCAAGGGCGCCAAGGGTGGCGTTTCGACGGCCGACATCAGCGTCGTTCAACGCGATGATCGCGTCGCGGAAGTCGCGCGGATGTTAGGTGGCGATCCATCGAGCAAGGTGAGCCGCGCCCACGCGAAAGAGTTGCTCGAAGCAGCCGGTTAACTCGCTAATCGCTAATCGCTAATCGCTGCCGTTACTTCGCTGCCTTCAACACGTTCCCCCGAATCGGCCGATAAAGCCTCAGCGCGAACCCATTCATCGATTGCCGCGGCACACCCTTGCCGCTCAGGGTCTGCGTGTGCATGAACGAGACCTCGATCGGCCAGCGGCCTGCGTTGCGCGCGTACGCGCGGACGGTGGAGAACGTGATGGCAAAGCCGAACATCTGGTCCGTCTGCTCGGTCCCGAGGCCTAACGTGGACGCGTCGAGGGACAATGCCGTGCCGTCGGCGCTGTTGACCAGGAAGGTGCCATCGTAGGTATCGACACCCTTGTGGCGATACCGGTAGAGGGCACTCAACGAGAACTCGTCATTCGGCACAAATCGAGGCGCGACCTCGAACTCGATGACGTCACCAAGGTCGCGATCGACCTCCTGTTCGCGCACGAGTTCCGGGAACGGGTCGCCGGGTTGGTCCGTGATGCGCCTGACGAGTTGGTCGGGTTGCTGGAGCGCGAAGCGGGCAATGGCTGACACCCAGAACTTCGTGCTGAGGGCGAGATCCCCGAACCCACGCACCTCGATGTCTGCCTGACGATCGCCGGTGCCAACGTCGGTGAAGTCGTGAGGCAGGTCGAGCTGCCCCGTACCAAGTCGATAGATGCCGGCGGCGGCCACGCGAATCGCCCCGGCGTGCGGTGGGGGCAACGTCGCCCCGGGCGAGCCAAACGTGTCGAGGAGGATGAACTTCGCGCCCAGCTCGATGTCGCCGACATGACTGTGTTCATAGTCAGCCATGGCCCGGCCGGAAATGCCGGACTCTTCGCCGTTGATCAACCGGTCAAAGTCCGACGCAGCCATCAGCGACGCCGCGACAGGCCGGCCATTGACCCACTCGCCGCTGGGCGGCGCGCCAAGGAAGTTCCGGAACTGCGCGTTGATCGCCGTGAGTCGCGCATCGACCGCGGTGTGCAAGGCGCCACCGGCCACTGGCGCGTAGAGGGCGCCGGCAAGGGCCGACGTGCCGTAGACCGTGGCCAGTGCACCAGAGACCTGTGTCGCCTGTTGCACGAGCGCGGTTGCGCCAGCTCGATCCGCATTGATCGCCGTGCAACTGGGGTCGCTGATGCCCTGGCAACGAACCAGCTCACTGGAGAGCGTTGATGTCGCGGCGCCCAGCGTGGAGACGACGAGATCGTTCTGCTGTCGCGCGCCGGGGAACGAACGCGATGGGTTGAAGCCAAGCGTCGCGCCAACGTCACCCTGGTTCGGTATCGCCGATACGTAGACCCGGTTCTTCACGTACGGCACCAGCGCCTGCAGCCCGAGCCGCGAGTTCAGGCCGTAGTCGATGGTGATGTGGGTCTGCACTTCGGTCACGTTGAGCCGCGTCTGCAGCATGCCCAGCGAGAGCGGAGGCGAAGCCAGTCCGGTGAGCGTCGTGAGTGCGGGCGCGAGTCCGGCGACGTACGGCAGGAACGCTGGAGCAGGGCCGAGACTGTCGCGCGTAAAGTCGGTACCTAACGGTTCGCGCGCGCTGTTGTCGCGCGAATAGCGTTCATTCCAGTTCGCAAACCGGGGATTGATGCCGATGCGGAGCACACCGCGTGGCGCAATGCTGCCGTCCTCCCACGGGCCAGTGGCGCGCTGGGCGGTAGCGTCTGTCGCGACGGCCGCAAGCAGCACGGTTGCGATCTTCAGTACACGGCGCGAGATGCCGCCGCGCACGCGCGCGGTGTGCGTCAGCAGTCCGTTGTACTTCGGCAGCGGCACGGTAAGTTGCGGTGTCGATGACTGGTGCAGACCGCGCCGGCACGTCGCGCGACCGCGCACAAAACTAACGGCATGATCTCCTCAACGCCGATCCCTCCCGTTCCGTGGCAGATCACCGGCAATCACTGGGTTGCCGTTCCGTGCATTCACCCGGCGGACGGATCGATCCATGCGATTGGTGTCCTCCATCGGGGGTCGCGGTCGGCAGTGGAATTCGCCGGTCACGCCGAGTTCGAGTCGGGGCGAGGTCCGGCACTCGCGCGTCCCGTGCTACAGGTGAACGGCGAGCCGGTTCCGCTCGCGGAGGGTGCGCTGGCCTGGGAGCGTGTGTCCGGCTGGATTCCCACGTTCACCTCGACCGTGGGTGAGCTGGTGGTTCGGGCGACCATCTTCGCGCCATACGGGCGGGATGCCGACACCGCTGGCGTGGTATACGCCATCGCCGTGGAGAACCGCGGCGCGAAGGACGCGAAGGTCACGATTGGGCTCGAGGGTGAACTGGGGCATCGCCAGCTTCGGGTCCGCACGCCGCGCGCGTTTGAGGATCATCACGTCGTGCGGCGTGGCGAGTCGAACGCGGTCATCCTCGGGGGCAGCGCGCTTCCTGGCCTCGTCGCCGTGGCCATTGCCGCCGATGGCGACGCCACGGTGTCCGCCGGCGACGACGGCAGCACTCGTTATGCAGTGAGTCGCCAGGTACGCGCACCGGCCGGCGGGCACGCGGAGACGGCGTTTTACATCGCCGTGGGTCCCGAAGGCGACGGCGCGGAGTCGACCACCGCGGTCATGCGGCGGCGCGGGTGGCGGTCGTTGCTCATTGC
>DATMBT010000189.1:0-4462 GCA_035559475.1 Gemmatimonadaceae bacterium | reverse complement strand
GGCTTCCATGTTCCCCGCGCGACCTTCGGTATGAAGCGCGTCAACGTCGACGGCTGGTACCGCAGCGTCTTCCCTTGCTCCGCACTCTTGTAGGCCGTCATCAGCAACCGCACGACGTCCACTCCGTCGGCAAACGTCAGTCGTGGCACTTCCTTGCCCAGGAACGCGCGGACGTAGTGGCGGTCCTCGTTGGTGTAACCGTACGCGAGCCACTCCTCCGGAACCACCGGCATCACACCCACCTCGGCGTTCTGCTTCTCCACCAGGTCTTCACCAGCCCGGCCCTTCACCGCACGGCTGAAGAAAAGTTGCAGCCCGCTGTCGAGCGAATTCCACTTCAACGAATATTCCGGTCCGAGGAGCTCGGCGGAGAGCCGAAGGCCCGCACCCATGAAGCTCCACGACGTGGTCGCCTCGCCGATCACCTTGTGCCCATCACTCGTCTTGAACTCGATGGTGGCGCTTGCAAAATCCTCGGCTGGCGCGAGGTCATAGTCTACGTCGCGGCTCATCTGCTGCTTGAGCTGCTTCACATACCGCGGCCGCGTCCACTTGAGGGAAGCGATGTGGCCCGTCACGCGCACCGGCTTCACGGTGCTCAGCGGCTCGCCTGGCCTGGTCAGCAGGTGCCTGACGACCAGCGCCGAGTGACACATCATGTCGTTGAGCACACCGCCGCCCTGCAACGCCCCCTGCCAGAACCACGGCATGTGCGGGCCTGAGTGCTCCTCCGCGGCGCGCGCGAGGTAGGGACGTCCAGTGGTTGCCGCACCGCGGGCCCAGAGCAGCGCCTTGCCCGCTTCGATGTGCGGCGCGAAGAGCTGGTTCTCGAGGTAGCCGGTCTTCACGCCAATGCTGCCGACCATGAGGTCCACCCGTTCCGCTTCGGCCACGTTGCGCGCGAGCGGCTTCTCGCAGGCGATGCCCATCAACTCTCCGCGACCGCGATGAACGGCGTCAACGATTTCTTCGACGTTTTCGATGCGCGCGTGGTTCGGTCCGCATAACCAGATGGCATCGACCTTCTTGTCCGCAACCATCTCACTGATCGACTGATACGGCTTCGCCTGGCCAACATCGAGCTTGCGGGCGAGCGCGGCTGCTGAGGCCGCGTTCGAGGCGTTTGGACTCCAGATGCCGACGACGTCGGCGTCACGAACGCCGCGCCATGCCTGCAGGTGAAAGCGGGTGTTGAATCCGCTGCCAATGAATGCGACGCCGAGTCGTTTCGATGTCATGGGTGCGACCGTGTGCGTTGGAGAATTGTGCTCGTGAGTATGGCACTCGGTCGTCGCGCCGTGAAGTCAGACACTGAAAGTCGCAGGGCGGCTTTGGCCCGTGGCCTGCGGCCTGTGGCCCGGGGTCTTTCAGGGCGACGCGCGCTTCACCTGCAAGGTGCCGGATCTCGACTCGGTAGTCTCGTACGTCTGTATCGAAGTTCGGGAGCAGACCTCTCGCCCGTTCCGGAGGACGCGTTCCGTGCAAACCTCACGTCGCTTTTGCACCGGGATCGAGGATGACCACTTCGATAACTGGACCAGGTCGCGACGGTCGAACGTGATCAGCAACCCGGTACAGCCGTAGTAAAACACGTGCGGATCCCGTTGCTCCTGGCGTATCCAGGCCGATGGCAGGCAGCCTGCGCCAGCGACTTCAGCAACAATCATGGTGTCTGCACCGACGCGAAGTATGCCTCGCACGTGCTGTCCGGCAACGCTCGCAAAGAACTCATAGGACCCTTCAGCGGCCAGGCGCTGGGAACTGACCGTGGGATTTCCCGCACTCGCGCACGCGATGACCGTCGCGAGAGTCAGGATGGCGAACAGGGGTCGCATGACAGTCGTTAGGTCCCTCCGGGCGGCTCCCCGGAGCAGGACGTGCTGGTGCCGCTGGTGTCGCTGGTGTCGCAACGTGCACGCAGCGGACGGGTTCCCCGCGGATTGGGGGTGCGGCTCGTATCCGGCGCCGGCATCCCGCGGACGACCGACATGTTTCCGTACAGGTCCACCCATTTCATCCCGTGTGCCCGCAGCAACTGCGTGCAGTCTCCGCGAGTCGTGTACTGCATGCAGCGATTGACCGTGTCGGGCACGAGCATGCGCGCGTACCATCGCGAACGATTCACGGGATCAACGCTGCTGATGCGCAACTGGATGAAGCTGCCCCCGATTGATCCGCCGCACTGGAACCACGTCGCGCGCATGCCCTCGGAAGACCTGGGCGCGTCAGTCAGCGTACACGCGCGGTCAACATGGAGGAACACCTGCGTGTCGGCCACGACAAACCGGCCGTCCATGTACACGGGGACTCTGTGGATCGTGAACGAATAGACGCCTTCGACCGGCGCGCTCGGATGCGTTTCGGTGAGCTGGCGGTTCCGGTGGCACGCCACTGGGATCGCCGTGATCAGCAGGAGCGAAACAGGCACGAACGGACGCCTCATCGAGTCACCACCAGCGCTCCCTGGACACGGACACGCTCAAAGTACTCCTCTGGCTCACTCCGGGTGCAGGAACGTGAGCCGTTCTCCCATGTACGCCACGCGACGCAGATATCACGCTTCTTCGCGACCTGGGTCACCACAGCCCACGTGGATTTCTTGGTCGGATTCCGGCGATCGATCAACAGGTTCACGCTCGGAGTACCCGGAACGGCGCAATCGTAGGCAAGCAGGTCTCCGTTCTGCTGCTGCGGACTCACCTTGCACTCCAGGTTCGTCAGGCGCGCCAGCAGCGTGTCCGGCATGACATCCAGTGTACCGGTCAGGCGCTGCCCGCCCGGCATGTCCGCCACGAAGCCATATCGACCCATCGCATCCAGCGCGACCGCCTCCGCACTCGGCGGCGCAGTACGACTCGCGCCGCACGCCACGGCGCCGACTACCAGGCAGGTCTGCGCAAGCCGTGACGACAGCATGGAACGCTCCCGCCGAAATTCCAGCATACTATGAAGGGAGATGCGCCGTTGTTCCACCGACAACAGTACGCATCACGCGAATGTCCTTGATCGCCAGCGGGTCCACGTCGTGCGGATCCTTTTCGAGCACCACGAAGTCGGCGTATTTGCCGGCGGTGATGGAGCCCTTGGTCTTCTCCTCATAAGAAGCATACGCGCCGTTGATCGTGGCGATTTGGAGCGCTTCGTCGAGCGAGACCTTCTGGTTCGGCCCCCACTCGCGACCCCGATAATCGCGGCGCGTAACCATGCTCTGCAGCGCCATGAGCGGTTCGAACGGTCCGGGCCCGTAGTCCGAGGCACCGGGCGGCCTGATGCCGGCGTCGAGGAACGACCGATGGGCAAACATCCAGCGCATCTTGTCATCACCATACTGCGACCACTTCTCACCGTGATAGTAGACATAGGTCCAGAACGGCGTCGGAATCACGCCGCCTGACTTGATGCGAGCGATGAGTGAAGGGTTCACCAGCGAACAGTGTTCGATGCGGTGACGCCGGTCCGGGTGCGGCCATTGTTTCTGCACGCGCTCATACGCCTGCAGCACCATGTCGATCGTCACGTCGCCGTTGGCGTGGATCCCCACCTGCCAGTTGTTGCGGTGCGCATCCTCGACGCGTTCATGGATCTCCTGCTGCGTCATGGTGAGGATGCCCTGATCGTTGGTGCCGACGTAGGGAGTGCTCATGCGCATCGTGCGTTCAGACGCGGAACCATCGGCCGCGTATTTGACGCCTCCTACGCGGATCCATTCGTCGCCGAACCCGGTGTACACGCCTGCGTTGCGCAGCTGCTCGTACGGCCCGCGGATCATCATGTAGGCGCGGTGCCGCAGTTCACCGTTCGCACGGGCGTCTTCGTATGCCCGGAGGCGCTCCGCGTTGGCGCCTGCGTCGTGCACGGTCGTCAGGCCGGTCGCCGTGAGCAGCTTCGAGATGTGCTTCATGCCCTGGCGCGCCCGGTCGCGCTGCTGCTCAGGCGTGAAGCGTTCGCGCTGTCCCGCCCTGTTGAACGCGCCACGTGCGGCTTCAGCCGCCCGGCCGGTGAGGTCGCCTGACGAGTCGCGGAAGAAGCGACCGTGTTCAGGATCGGGCGTGTTGCGCGTGATACCCGCGAGCTCGAGCGCCTTGCTGTTGTACCAGGCCGTGTGTCCACCCCGGTGGTTCACGACAATCGGGTGCGCCGTCGAAGCGCGATCGAGATCATGTCGATCGAGAGGCGCCGCATCGGTCAGTTTCGTGTCGTCGAACAGCTCGCCCTCGACCCAGAAGCCCGGTGGTGTCGTGGCAGCCTTCTTCCGCAGCGCTTCGACCAACTCTGCCTTGGTTTTCAGTTGCGTCACCACCACACCGAACAACTCGTTGATGCCGCTGGGATGACAATGCGCGTCGATGAAGCCGGGCACGACGCACAGTCCCGCTGCGTCGATCACCGTCGTCCGCGAGCTCGCGACGTTGCGAATGTCCGCCGTTGAGCCGATGGCGAGGAAGCGACCATCCTTCACCGC
>DATMBT010000188.1:0-8891 GCA_035559475.1 Gemmatimonadaceae bacterium | reverse complement strand
GCCTGGACGGCGGGGTCGTTCCACAATCGCCGATGCAACCGGTATTCGGCGACATCCATGACCTGCTCCCTGAGCCGGCGGCGACGGCGCTCCCGCAGCGCGCCGCTCTCCTCAAGATAGTGCTGGTGGCGGTCGAGGGAGGTCACCAGCTCCGGCACGCCGTCCCCTTTGTGCGCCACGGTGAGGATGACCGGGGGGGTCCAGGTGGCCGGGTCGTCCTTCCGGGCTGCCTCACGAGCGGCCTTGCCGGGATTCGCGATCGCCTTCAGGTCCACGCCGTGGTGTCCCGCTGACTCCACTGCCAGCCCGTGACGCATGCCGAGCATGAGTTCGATGTCGTTGCGGACGCGTTCAGCGCCGGGCCGGTCAGCCTTGTTTACCACGAAGAGGTCTGCGATCTCCATCAAACCGGCCTTGAGCGCCTGGATCGAGTCGCCGCTTTCGGGAACCAGGAGGACGACGGTCGTGTCGGCGGCACGGGCGATATCCAGCTCGCTCTGTCCGACGCCCACGGTCTCCATGATGATGCGGTCGAACCCGAAGGCATCGAGCACGTCGGCCACCGAACGGGTGGCCGAGGAAATGCCACCTAACGAACCGCGTGTCGCCAGCGATCGGATGAACACGCCCGGGTCGAGGGCCACCGATTCCATCCGTACCCGGTCGCCTAACAGCGCCCCACCCGTAAACGGCGACGTGGGATCCACCGCGATGATCCCGACCCGCAGCCCGGCCGCGCGGTACGCGTTCACCAGCTGCGTGGTCAACGTGCTCTTCCCCGCGCCCGGCGGTCCGGTCATCCCGATCCGACGGGCGCGCCCGATGCGCGGATGAAGGGTCGTGAGAAGCTGTTCGAAGCCCTCGCGCTGGTTCTCGACCATCGAGACCGCGCGGGCCAGGGCGGCAGGCTTGCCCGCGTCGAAGTCCGCGAGCAGTCGCGCCACACGATCGGCCGCTGGCGGCGCCGCCGTCACGATGAACGCTGGTGCGTGTGGTTCACGTCGCCCGCGTCGCGATCGGGGTGCCTGGCGGTGCCGGCGTCGCGGTCGTAGCGGGTTCGTCGTGTTCGTCGCGAATGTCGCCCACCAGCTCCTCGAGGAGGTCTTCCAGAGTCAGCAACCCGATGGTGCTGCCAGCTTCATCACGAACGATGGCGAGGTGGCGCCGTTCGCGCAGCATGCTGGAGAGCACTTCCTTGCAGGCCGCGCCGGATTTCGTGAAGGCGACCGGCCGCAGGGCGGGAACGTCAGTGCCGGCATTCTTGAGCATGTCGAAGGCGTAGACCATGCCGGTGACCTGGTCGAGCGTGTCGCGGTGCACCGGAACCCGGCTGTATTTCGACTGTGCAATGCGTGCCGCCATCTCGGCCGCCGGCATGTCCTGCGGCAGCGCGAAGATGTCAGCCCGCGGAACCATCACGTCGCGCACGCGCTTCTCGCCGAACTGCACCACGCCGCTGATGATGGCGATCTCGCCTGCTTCGCCCACGCCCTCGAGCTCACCCTCGCGCAGCAGCTCCTCGAGCGTTTCTTCATCGGTTGGGGGAAGCTCGGCGGCCTGCTGCTGCTGCGCTCCGGACAGGCGCCTGACGAGTCGCAGCGCAGGGTCGAGCACCATCTCCAGGGCCTGCAGGGGCGGCAGCAACACCGGGATGAGCTGCGGCGCCCAGCGGCGCGCGACAGCGCGCGGAACGAGCTGGCCGGCAACCAGCAGCACGATGGCAAACACGAGACCTTGCAGCATCAGCATCAGGATCGATCCGTTCGCCGATTTCGCCAGGATCACGCCCGAGGTGAACACCGTAAGTGCCACCCCCGTGCTGGCCGCGAGCAGGAGGCCGTGCGGGCGCTCGAGGTACAGTGCGGCAGCACCCGATCCGCTGAGCTGCTGCTCCACCCAGTGCCTGAGCCAGATCCGGCTTACGGAACGCACCGCCGTGGCGGCGGCGGTGAGCCAGGCCACGATGCTGACGCTGATGATGAGCAGCGTGGTGGTCGTCATGCGGCGTGCCCCGACTTGGTGTCCACGCGCTCGAACGTCACGCGTTGAACGCGACGGCGCTCGACGCGGTCCACGAGCACGCGATACCCGCCGAGAAGGAACGACTCGCCCTGCTTCGGCGCACGACCGAACTGCTCCAGGACCAGCCCCCCGACGGTCGCGATGTCCTCGCGCTCAAAGTCCACGTGGAGCAACTCCGACAGCTCGGCCAGCGTCACCCGGGAAGAAACCCGGATGCGACGGTCGTCGAGGTGCTCGACCGGGGATTCCTCGACGTCATATTCGTCGCGGATGTCGCCGACGATCTCCTCGAGCACGTCTTCGATCGTGATGATCCCCGCCGTGCCGCCGTATTCGTCCACCACCACGGCGAAGTGGTTTCGGGAGGTCTGGAAGTCGCGCAGCTGCCGGTCCGCTGGCTTGGAACGGGGAATGAACGCCGGATGCCTGACGAGCGATTGCCAGCCGTCGATTGGCTCGCGGCCCACCAGGACCGAAGGCAGCAGGTCCTTCGCGAACAGCACGCCGATAACGTTGTCGATCGTCGAGGCGTAGACGGGCAGCCTGGAGTGTTCCGAGGACCGCACGAGGTCCACGACTTCGCGCCATGTCGACGAGCTGTCGATCCCCACGAGATCCACCCGGGGCACCATGATGTCGTGCACCTCGGTCTGCGCCAGCCTGAACACGCCGTTGAGGAGTACCTGCTCGTCAGGCGGGACTTCGGCCTCGGCCGCCACCACCGCCTTGAACTGTTCCGCCATGGTCTCGCGATCCTCGTCATCCTGTGCTGGACGCGGGAGGAGCGAGTTCAGGCCGCGATCAATGATCTCGCCGAGCATAACGACTGGCGATAACACCCCTTCGACGGTCACCACCAGCTTCGTCAGTCGTGAGGCCACTTCAACGGCCCGGGCATCACCCACGCTGCGCGCGATGCTCTCCGATAGCCCGACCAGGAGGAACGCCGTCAGCACGATGACAATCGCGGTCAGCCATCCGGCCGCCGGGAAGCGGTACAACAGCAGTGCCGCTCCCACGCCGGCACCGAGCTGGCCGAGTACGCGGGCGAACGCCAACGCACGGTGCAGTCGTTCGCGACGGGAGCGCAGCTCGGCGATGGCAGGCGGAAGCCGATCGTCAGGATCGAGCGAAAGAATCGCACCGTCCGCGGTGGCACAGAGCGTCGCCAGCGCGGCGCCGAACATGAGGAAGAGCAGGCCGCTGATGATCACCAGACCCCCTCGTCACGCGCGGCGGCCAGCCAGCGCTCCTGGCGCTTCCACATCTTCGAGCGTTCGCGACCGTCATCTTCGGGATGGTCATGACCCACCGCGTGCAGCACGCCGTGCACGACTACCCGCGCCAGCTCTTCCCGCACCGGGACCTTGAGGCGCCGGGCCTGGTCGCGCACCACCTCGGGCGCCACGTAAATGTCGCCCACCAGCGGCGAGGACGCGGTCTGGCGACCTAACGCGAACGTGATGACATCGGTGTCTCCGCGATGGCCAAGGTGCCGCTTGTTCATGGCACTCATGGTCCGCCGCGAGACGAAGGCAATGGACAACATGGCGGACGGCACGCGTTCACGCTTCAGGACAAAGTCCGCCAGGGCGCGCACGGATTTCGTCGCCAGCGACAAGCGCTGGCGACCAGCATCGACGTCGATACCGCCGTTACTGGTCGAGGTCCGCGGCATAGGCCTTGATGATCTCGCGAACCAGCCGGTGGCGAACCACATCCACGTCCGTGAGGTAGTGGAACGCGATGCCCTCGATGCCGGTGAGGATCCGCTCGATCTGGATGAGTCCTGATTCGTCGCGCGACGGCAGGTCTATCTGCGTCTTGTCGCCGGTGATGACCGTGCGCGAATTCACGCCCAGCCGCGTGAGGAACATCTTCATCTGCGCGCTGGTGGCGTTCTGCGCTTCGTCGAGAATGACAAACGCGTCGCTCAGCGTGCGTCCGCGCATATAGGCCAGCGGCGCGATTTCGATGACCCGCATCTCGAGCGCCTTCTGCATACGCTCGGCGGGCATCATGTCCTCGAGCGCGTCGTACAGCGGGCGGAGGTACGGATCGACCTTGGCCTGCATGTCGCCAGGCAGGAAGCCAAGGCTTTCGCCTGCCTCCACCGCCGGTCGCGCGAGGACGATCCGCTTGACGCGCTTGCGCATGAGGGCATCGACGGCGGCGGCGACGGCGAGGTACGTCTTGCCGGTACCAGCAGGACCAATGCCGACCACGATGTCGTTCTCGACGATCAGCTTGAGGTATTCCGCCTGGCCCGGCGTCTTCGGCTGGATGACGCGGCGCACGCCCGGGAGCACGATGCGCTCAGCGCCGTCAGCGCCGTCGCGCGAATGCTCCAGCGTCATGCGCAAGACGTCGTCCGCCTCGAGCGGCATGCGTTGGCGAGCGGCGTCAATCATGCGCTGTGCGATCGAGCTCGCCTTGTCCACGGACTCCGACGTGCCGGACACCGTGAGCGTATCGCCACGCAGCGCGACGCGCGCGCCGGTCTGCCGGGCCAGTTCCGTCAGGTTGGCATCGTTCACGCCGGACAGCGTGAGCAGATCGGCTCCCTCGACGTTGATGCGTTGTGTAATCGTCTCGTCAGGCATTGGATTCTTCCAGCACGGCGATGTGCAGCTCCGCCAGGTCAGCCGGAGGGACGTGCACGGGCGCCCCTTCGAAAAGGGCGCGTGCCGCCGTTGTCTTGGGGAACGCGATCACGTCCCTGAGTGAAGGCGCCCCGGCGATCAGCATGGCCATCCGGTCAAAACCGAGCGCAAATCCGCCGTGTGGCGGCGCGCCAGATCCGAGCGCTTCCAGCAGAAACCCAAACCGACGCTCCTGTTCTTCGGCCGGAATACCGAGAAGTCGAAAGACCGTCTGTTGTACCGCCGGATCCGTGATCCTGATCGATCCGCTGCCGAGTTCGTTGCCGTTGTACACCGCGTCGTAGTGCAGCGCGCGGCAGCGATCCGGATCGGATTCGAGGTAAGGCAGGTCCTCAGGATGCGGCGACGTGAACGGGTGGTGAGCAAAGATGCGCTCGCCGTTTTCCGTCGGCTCGAAGAGTGGAAAGTCGACTATCCAGCAGAACGCGTGTTCGGTCAGCGTCGCCGTACCCGGTCTCTGCACAACGAGCGACCGCACCGCATGCAGCGCGGGCGACGTAACGCGGTCGGGGCCCACCACGGCCAGCACCAGCGTTCCAAGTGGGGCGCCGATCTTTTCGAGCGCGGTCGGCCCGATGGCCTTCACGCCCTGCCCTTCCCAGTTTTCCCCGGTACGCTTTGCCCAGATCAGTCCCCCTGCACCGGCTCCCTTGGCGGCGGCTGTGAGTGCGTCAATCTCCTTACGAGTAGCGTCCGCGGCGTTTTCAACAACGAAGCCACGCACCCGACCACCGGCCGTCAGTGCATCGCCAACAAACGAAGCGGCATCGACGCCCACAAGCTTCGTGAGGTCCCGGGCCTCGAGTGCATAACGAAGGTCCGGCTTGTCGACGCCGTATTTCTCCATCGCTTCGCGCCACGCCATGCGGCGGAATGGCGCGCTGACTTTCGCGCCGCCTTCATCCCAGATGGCGACGAGCACCTGTTCAATGAAGTGGAGCACGTCGTCCTGCTCGACGAAGCTCGCCTCGATGTCGAGCTGCGAGAACTCCGGCTGCCGGTCGGCCCGAAGGTCTTCGTCGCGGAAGCAGCGCGCGATCTGGAAGTACCGGTCCATGCCGGCCATCATGAGCAACTGCTTGTAGATCTGCGGCGACTGCGGCAAGGCGTAGAACTCGCCCGGATGCACGCGACTCGGCACGAGATAGTCGCGGGCGCCCTCCGGCGTCGGCTTGGTGAGGATCGGGGTCTCAATTTCTATAAAACCCATCCCCGACATAGTTGACCTGGCTCGCTGCATGAGTCGGTGACGCATCACCAGGTTCTCCTGCAGCTCCGGGCGGCGCAGGTCGAGGACGCGGTTCTTCAGCCGCAGCTCCTCGGCGGCGAGCTTCTCGCCCTTGCCGCGAGCGACAGGGATCGCCGGCGTCACCGCTGGACCGACCACACGAATCGACGTGCCGCGCACTTCGACATCGCCCGTGGCGAGTTCCGCGTTGCGACCTTCGGGTGGCCTCGCTACGACGGTGCCTTCCACGAGCACGACGGATTCCACCGTGAGTCGTTCCGCGACGGCCATCGCTTCAGGACTCGACGTCTGCGGATTGAACGAGACCTGCAGCAAGCCCGTGCGATCTCGCACGTCAACAAACACGAGGCCACCAAGGTTTCGGCTGCGGTGAACCCAACCGCCAAGTCGTACAGGTTGGTTCACGTGCTCCAGCCGCAGGGCGCCACACTGATGTGTGCGCAAACCCGTCGACATTGGACTGGCCTCGTTCACTCGATTCCTCCGCGGGTGATATTGGTCAGGGTCGCCTCCGGGAAGGCGGCGACGTAGCGTCCCGTGTTACTCACAGGGACAGGAGATAATTGCAGTCGCGAGTCAGCCGCGCGTCAGTTCGAGCGAGCAACGCGGCGGGCGTGTCCGAAGGTGGCCGGATGTGACGTGGCCAAGCGCGTGAGCGGCCCAATGGCCCGCGGTTTCCGTCCTTCACGCAACGGCAGCGCCGCGATGCGCGGCGCGCGCAGGGGGTACGGGAGATGGCATGGTGGGCTGACTAATCTAGGGTCGGCCACCCTCGACTGGTAGTTAGGCGAATTGACGCGCGGCGTGAGGTCGCTTAGGTTAAGTCCATGCCTGCCAACAAGTTCACTGACCGAGGTGCACCCTCTTCCGAGGGGGTGTCACGGGCGGGCAACAACAACGAAGGGACCGCTGTCGAGGCGACCTCCGTCACCAACTTGTTGAACCTCACACCCGACAACGCGCTCATCACGCTGAGCGCGTTCATGTCGGACGCAGGCCAGCCGGCGTATCGAGCGCGTCAGGTTCATCGATACCTCTGGCTGAAACCGGTGGCGTCATTCGAAGAAATGAGCGATGTGCCGAAGGCGCTCCGCGACCAGCTCGCGCAGCGGTTCGCACTGCCAAGGCTCGCGATCGACACCGACCAGCAGTCGAGCGATGGCACGCGGAAGTTCCTCTTTCGACTCGCCGACGGCCAGGCGATCGAGACCGTCGCCATCCCTGACGGCAAGCGACTCACGTTATGCATTTCGTCGCAGGCAGGCTGCGCACTGCAGTGCGCGTTCTGCGCCACGGGGCTCATGGGGTTTGCGCGGAACCTCGAGCCGTTCGAGATCGCCGGGCAGGTGCGCGAGCTGGCACTGCTCGATCCACCCATCAAGCCGACCAACATCGTGTTCATGGGGATGGGTGAGCCGCTCATGAACTGGAAGGCGGTCGATCCGGTCCTCACGATCCTCAATCACCCGCAGGGGCTGGGCATCGGCGCGCGCCATATCACGGTATCGACCGTTGGCGTGCTCCCCGGCATCGTGGCTCTGGCGGCGCGTCCGGAGCAGTTCCGGCTCGCGATCTCGGTGCATGCACCGGCCGATGACCTTCGCCGTTCGTTGATGCCGGTAAACGTGAAGTACCCGCTGGCCGACGTGATCGACGCGGCTCGGCGCTTCGAGCGCCGGGTAACGTTCGAATACGTCATGTTAGGCGGTGTCAACGACCTCGTCGAACACGCAATCGCGCTCGGTCGCCTGGCGAAGGACTGCGGGGCGTTCGTGAACCTGATCCCGTTGCACCCGGGAGGCGCGGGCAACTTCAAGCCGTCCACGCCAACGGCATTGAGGCGGTTCGCCGCGGAACTGCGACGTGCGGGAGTGGAGGTGGCCGTCCGGAAGAGCCGCGGCCTCGACATCGCCGCGGCCTGCGGCCAGCTACGGGTGGAACGGCTTCGCCGGCGGCCGCCAGTCGGAACCGAGAAGCACGGTGACGTCCAGGTAGCGTGACGTATCGGGGCGCGATTCCACGCGCGCCCCACCTAACGCCCGGGACACCAGCTCCGCCCAGGCCTGCTTCCCCGAACGCACCAGTACGAGCGTGCTGTCCCGCGGCTGGGGATCATTGGCGAAGCGAACGACGTCAAAGCCGGCGTCGCGGAGCGCAAAGGTCGCACGTCGCGCCAGGCCCCGTTGTCCCGACGCGTTGAGCACCTCGACCTTGATGCGCACGCCGTTGGGAACGAGCACGGGAACGGTTGACGGCGGCTCCAGTCCGCCATCGCGCCACCACATCACCCCTGCCACCAGCGCGATCACGGCCACGCCGGCGATCGCCAATCGCTTCAGAGTACCTGGTTCCACAATGCCGCCGTTTCAGGGAAGACGGGCTTCCCCTCGCGTAAGGTCCATTCGAGCCTGAGCTGCACCACCTGCCGGAAGACGCCGTCGAAGTCACGCGGCAGCGTGCGCGCCAGGAATTCCCGTTCCGACCGCGCAAACGGGCGGCCGGGTTCGAGGAAGTCAGCCATGTAGAGCGCGCGACCCGTGCGCGCCCACTGGGGATTGCCTAACGTATGCCAGCGGATGGCCTCGAGGACATCTGTTCTCGTTTCACCTTCCGAGGCCAGCCGGTTCGCCGCCGCCGGACCGTGCAGGACGGTGACCGGAAGGTCAGCCTGCGCAGCCCACTGCCGCAACTCGGCCTCCGGCGCATCGCGCAACGCGTCGTGCCAGGCACCCACGTCATGCCACTCCCGCGCCTCGTCAGGCGGGAGTTGGAGTTCGGTCGCCCAGCGGTCGAGCAGCGCGGTGACACGCGTGATGTGCGTCAGTCGTTTCTCCGAAACCTTCGCCCACGCGGGGAGGATCACGAGTGTCTCAGGCGTCGGCATAAGTCCGGACGCTGAATGTCGGAGGTCGGAGGTCAGATGTCGGACAACTGCAATGCGATTCAGATCTGATCAT
>DATMBT010000187.1:0-2954 GCA_035559475.1 Gemmatimonadaceae bacterium | reverse complement strand
GGTTCCGCTTCGTCGCGGCCGCCGACGTCAAGTCATCCGAAGAGCAGGACTGGGATCCGGCGTTCAGTGCGCGGGCCGGCCTCGAATACGATCGAGCCGGGGGTACGGACGCGACCGCGCGGCGGTGGGGTATCTTCGCGGAGTTTTACACGGGTCCGTCACCGTATGGCCAGTTCTTCAGGGAGAAGGTGCGACTGGCCGGTGTCGGGATCCACTTCGGCGGTTTCTGAGCCAGGGAAGGAAGCCGCCACACAAGCAGCGTCGCAGTGCCTGCCTGCGTCGGTGGGAAGTTGATGCGGCACAGGTGCAGGTAGAAAGGAGTGTGCTGCAGCGCCGCGGTGCCTGACGAGTGCCGGAGCCGGAGTCGCGTAAAGCGTATCATTTTTCGCGCTCCTCCGCGATGACGAGGAAGCGGCGTGGCGAAGACGGCAGGTCGCCGATGGGCGGCAGCGTGTCCTCCGCCACGATCGCCGTGATGGTCACCGTCACCTCGCCGTGCGCTGCGCACCGCCCCGGCAATGCTCCGACCACGAAAATCGCGATACCGTCGGCAGCGAGCTGCCATTCCGTAGACGACTGGGTCGGTTGAGCCGGCGCGTCACCTTCGTCGCGGGGAAGACAGCGTCCCCTCACGCGGACGCGACGTCCCACGAGTGCACCCGAGGCCATCACGTCACGCAACGACGCTGCCACCGGCGTCCCGGTGCGGTCATTCAACAAACTGCTGGAGGGAGCCGCTCCCTCCTTGTCCGGTGGCACGGCCAAGTCGCCGGCGCAGCCGGTGAGGAGCGCCGCCAGAACGGTCGCGCGCGCCAACACCTGCAGCACCGGCGTCAGGGCCCAATTGCCTCGAGGCATTTCGCCTCCTCAACACGAAGTATCGAGAGAAGGCGTGCCTACTTTCGGAAGATGAGCTGGGTGAAGTCCCCGAAACCCATGACGTCCACCTCCAGCTCGATCTCGCCGTCGTCAATTTCGGCGAGGAGTTCCCCGGCCGTCTCGTCATCGGCGGTGAACAGGATCTCGTCGCCGTGGATTTCGTACCGGCCTCCGATCTGGAATGCGGTGAACGCCCGCTCTCCGTCGCCGTCGATTGCGATTGCCAGCGAGAAGGTGAAGCGGTGGTCATTGAGCAGCTTGATCTCGCCGTTCACGACTTCGACGTAGTAGTCGTTGTAGAACGTGCCGCTGGCGGGGTCGTAATACGGGCCCCGATGGACCGCTACGGGTGGCGGCGCCAGGTCCACCTTCGTGAGGGAGTATTGACCTCTCTCGTTGTCACCTTTCGGACCGGTCGGGTCTCCCCCGCCGGCACTGCAGCTGGCAGTGGTTGCGAGCGTGGCTGCGGCGAGCAGCGTGGAGAGTCGGGTGGCGAAGTGCCACCGGGGCCGTGTTCCTGTCGTGCTGATCATTTCTTCCTCCTTCAAGGGTCGTTGGCGACCTCGATCCCGGTCGCCGCGGTGAGAGGGCAAATCGTTGCCTTTCGCGGGAAGGAGATTACCGGCGCTCTTCACCCGCACCTCACCGCGTCAACACGTTGCGGGATAATGCGTTCGGATGGATCGCGCCCTCCGATAGGCGCTTCGGGGAGGGGGCGGTGAGGGCTACCAGCGATAAAGTCTGGTACGGCGAACACGGATCACGCCGAGACCACGGGTCTCCACGGATACTTCATTGGTGAAAACCCTGGACAGCGCGTCGCGACCCGTCGCTAACGCAGGTCAGTGAAGTCCAGGGTTTTCACCAAAGCAGTATCGGCGGCCACCCGTGACCTCCCGCGTCGTCCGTGTTCGCCGTATCCGGTCCTGATCGCCTGCGCCGTCTCCGCGGAAATCGTTCCTAGCGGGGACGCCTGACGAGGGCGGCGATGCTGACCAGGTAAATCGCAACGATGACGGCCGGGATCACCACGAATCGATGATTCGGGAACGCGTACCACGCGACCAGGCAGAGGATGGTGCGGGTCACGGCGTGAAACGTTCCGACCCAATGCCGGATGATCCACCCGAAGGGGAGCCACATGAGGCCTGCGAGGATCCCGATCGTGAGGGGCAGTGATGTCGGATCCATGCGAAAGAACGGGATCGCGATCGCGAACACGAGCCACGCCATGACGACTGCGCGCATGAACAACGCGTCGAATGGGTTGCCCGGGCGTTGCTTCCCCAGCAGGTCTTCGCCGGTGAACTTCGCGACGACCAGGCCGAGCGAGAAGATCATGCCGGTGCCGATGAACAACGCCCATGAGGCGAGTCTGATCGGGAGGATCAATCCGGCGATGCCAATCGCGGTCCACGCGATGGTTCCAGCGATAGGCATGGCGAGGAATGGGCTGCGCGCGAAGTCGGCGCGCTCTTCCTCGAGCGTAGCGGCGGCAGCGTATGTCATGCCCGCCCTACGGCTCGACTCCCTGGTGGATTCAACGCTATTGCCCCACCTCGGATCGTCGGACGCTTACTTCCGGCGGCCGGGGATTTCCGCCCGCCCCTGGTACAGCACAAGTCCGGTGACCGCGCCCCTGCCATCCCTCGTGAACGTGATCTGGGCGTCCGCCGCCTTCAGGAAGAACTGCGAGTCGGACTCGGCGAAGATCGGAAACTTCGGTTGACCGGTGGCTTGGGCGAAGATGTTGTTCCCCTCGAGCGTTACCACGATGCTGAAGGCAGGGGTGACTTCGTATTCGCCGACGTAGCGCTGCAGCACCTCGGGCGCGATGGCGATGGCCACGCGTCGTTTGGGTATCGGCGCGAGCGGAACCGACGCGTCGAGCAGGTGCATGCCGATGTCATCGACGCTCACGGCGGAATTGGCGAGTACGACCACGCCGAGCCCGGACCGTTCATCGTAGCCCGCGAAGGTGCGGTAGCCGCCCGTGCCGCCGTTGTGCCACACGAGCGTGTTGCCGGCCGGTGTCGTGAGCCGATGCCAGGCAAGGCCCATCGTGACGGTGGGCC
>DATMBT010000186.1:0-4066 GCA_035559475.1 Gemmatimonadaceae bacterium | reverse complement strand
CCGCCTGGTCTCGACGGACATTCCCGCCGCGTACAAAGCCGCGGGGAGAACATGGAGCCGACCGGTGCCGCTGGTGCAGCAACCCGCCACCGGAGGTGGAGGAACGCGCTAGTTGATGCCATACATGGCCACGCGCCAGCGGGTCGCGCTCATTCGCCACGTAACGCTTCAACCGGCTGTACGGACAGCCCGCGCCGCGTCGGCACAAAAGCAGCGCAAAACCCAACCACCAGCATGAGCAAGGCGACCGCCGGAACGAGCAACACCGTCTGCGCCGCAGCCACCGGTCCGGTGATCCGGTCAAGAATCGTTGCAATGATCGCCCCAACGACGACACCAATGCCCATCTGCCGCGCGATCCGGGAGAATACGGTGAGCATCACGCGATGTTGCGACGCGCCCAGGGCCGTTCGAATTCCGATTTCGCGTCGACGCTGCGCGACGGTCAATGACATGAGCGCGTACACGCCCGCTGCCGACAACAGGAGCACCGTCGCCAGAACCAGGGTGAGAACGGTGCCGACTATTTCCAGTACGAACGCGGACTCAGGGTCGAGTGCGACCCCGGGATAAATCTGACTGAGCCGAAGGTCGCTACTTGTGGCGGCAATGGCGTTGTACACCGTTGTGCCGAACGTGGACGGAACAACCCCGCGCGTCCGGATCACCATGTTGACCGCAGACACGCGCTCCGGTGCGAACGGATGATAGACCAACGGCGCGATCGCATCGG
This sequence comes from Gemmatimonadaceae bacterium, assembly GCA_035559475.1. Taxonomy (GTDB): domain Bacteria; phylum Gemmatimonadota; class Gemmatimonadetes; order Gemmatimonadales; family Gemmatimonadaceae; genus JABWBJ01. Next base: position 3,333 of record DATMBT010000186.1, on the reverse strand, counting down.
GATCGAGCGGATTGCGTCGCAGGTCATCGACAACACCGACAACCTCGAACCACGGCGTCGGCCGGGTGGTGTCGGACATGCCTTGTGGTACGTAGCGAATACGGCGGCCGAGCGCCGTCTGGCCACCAAGCACGCGCCGTACGAAAGTGCGATTCACGATCACCACGCGCGTAGAGTCGCCGAAGTCGCTCGATACAAAACGACGACCGCTCAGAAGGCTTGCACCGTAGAGACTGAAAAACGCCGTGTCGACTCCCTGCGGGCCGACTCGACGATCGAGGTCTGGTGGCATTGAGATGCCGTCCACTTCGACGCGACCGCTCCACGTCGCACCGGTTGGAGCGCCGCCGCGGAATGTGATGCCCGCGATTGATGGATTCGACCTGAGATTGCGAAGGACGTCATCGATTCGTGAGCCTAGCGGCTGGTTTGGCTGTGTCCCCTGCCCGACCGCGCGTTTGACACTCAGTATGCCGCTGCGAAACTCCTGCGCCTGGAACGTGGGGTGTGTGAACGACTCTGTTGCGGCCTGCAACCCGCTCTTGAGCGCTGGCGGAAGAATCGCTACCGCGAAGGCAACCTGTGCGACAATCAGTGCCGTCCACATTCGGCCAAGTCGTAATCCCGTGGCGCCGCTCAGTTGTCGAAGGTCCGTTTCGATGCGACGTCCTGTTGCCTGCAGCGCAGGAAGAACGCCGACAATAATCGCCACGAGCAGCGCAAGGCCGAGTGCAAACACGGCTGTTCCCGGCTGCAGGCTGGAGTCCATCCAGAAGGGTGGCTTGCCGCCAAGTTTGCTCAGGCCGACGGTCATACCGCGATCACTGAGTTTCAATCCGTACTGCGCAAGTGCAAGACCGACAATTGCAGGGGGAAGTGACAATGCGACCGCTTCGATAAACAGCTGGCCGACGATTCGGGCACGACTCGCGCCCAGCGCCGTTCGCACCGCGATCTCGGATCGACGCACCGCGGTCCGCGCGTACACGAGAATGGCCACATTCAGCGCCACGACGAGGACCGTCAGCGCTATCGCCATTTGCGCCAACCACACCTGTTTCCATTCGATCCCCTGTATATCCAGCAGTGGGTCCGTGTATCTCCACACTTTTGCCTGAAGGTCACCGTTGGTTTGCGGAAACTCGACCGCGGCCCGCTTTCCAATAGCCGCGAGCTCCGCACGCGCCGACGCCATGGTTGCTCCCTTTGCCAGGCGGCCGAACACGAACAATTCCGGGCCCTTTCCACGCTCGACCCTCGAGGGGTCCATGAGCAGCGTGGTCCAATACTGATGGTTGAGCGGAAAGCCGTACCGAGCGGGCATGACGCCAATGATGGTGAACAGCCTGTCGTTGATGCGCACCTGGCGCCCAATGATCAACGAGTCCGCGGCATAGCGAGTGCGCCATGTGTCGTACCCGATGATCAGCACGGGCGGTGCACCCGGCACCTCATCGTCAGGCACCAGTACGCGGCCAAGCATCGGTGCGACGCGCGCCACATGAAATCCGCTGGCGGTCATGCCAGCCAGCGTGATGTCTTCAGTGGACGCAGGACCGGTTTCACGCCACGCGGGGATGTTGCGAAACGCGCTGATCTCGACCACGGACTTCATCTGCTCACGCCACGCGAGGAAGTCCGGCGTTGACCGTCGCGCTTCGTTGTTCAGCGTGACGCTCCAGTTCTCCAGTGCGACAATGCGGTCAGCGTCTTTGAGCGGAAGCCGCGGCGCTATGCTGGAACCCAGGGTCCCGAAAACGCCCGTCGTGATACCAATGGCGACTGCTATCCCGAAGCCCGCGACGAGTGTGAGGCCGGGATTCCTGACCAGGAGACGCGCACTCAGGCGAAAATCGAGTCCTGAGACGGCGCCGCGGAGCGATCGGATGAATCGTGGCGTGCGTGCCAGGGCATCGATGACGAATCGTGTCGCAATAGACATCGCGTCTCTCCAATACCAGGCAGTTGCTGACACCTGTCCGTGCGACGCTCGCCGTCCAGCGTACAACTCGGCGAGATCCCCATCAATGGAATCGCGCAAGTCAGCAGGCAGGAAGAACCGCAACACGCGGCGCGCGAACCGGGGAGGTCGCATGTCCTCCACCGTCACCGCAGCCTCAACGTTGCAGGATCGAGCCCGCGCCACATTTGTTCGGACACCTGTCGCGATTCCCGCAGCGCGCGTAGTCCGCTCGGCTCGATGTTCACATAACGGCGCCCTTTCCCGCCCCGTTCGGCCGTTGGCTCACCCATCCACGAGGAGACCAGGCCTTTTTCTTCGAGACGGCGCAGCGTGACATAGACGGCGGCGCGCGCGACCTCCCGACCCGTTCGTCGCTGGATCTCGTCGACGATGGGGATTCCGTACGCGTCCTTCCGCAGGTGTACGATGGCGAGGAGCACCAGTTGCTCGAATTCGCCCAGCGTATGGCGGGTCATGTCCGCAATGTATACAACGCTAGCATAATATCGTCAATGCCATGTCGGTGCCCCACTCCCAGGTGATGATCGCTATTTCGTCAGGCCGCCTCTGAGGATGCCGTTCGTGTTTGCCGAGTACTCGTTGGTGCTCGCCATGGCGAGCGTGCGACGCACCCCCGCATGCTTGAACGCCTGTCAGGTGATCGACCGCCGGCTTCGACGTTCGTTAGGCCCGTGCGGTACGGAGCCCGCTTCACCCTCGATCACTGGCGGCCGTCAAGAAGCCATCCCTGCAGGATCTGATTACCCGGATACCTCGTTCGCGCAGATGGATTCGCGCGCACCCAGGCGCGCAGGCGCGCGAGCGTGATCGAGTCGCTCGCGCGGGAGACCGGTGGTAACACGGCGTACAGGGCGAAGAGCTCGGCCGGAGTCATCGAGCGGTCGGCTCCTGTGGAACCGTTGAAGACCGAGTGGGGCCCGACCGTGTACGCGCCATCCGCGTACGAGTAGTTCCTGGCAAAGAACGCATCGAACGTCGGCCGACCCGATACCCAGAGGGATTCTGGCCGCAATCGGAGCGAGAAGAGTCCAGACGAGTCCGGAGTCGTCCAGAGCGCGCTTTGTCGCCAGACATCGATACCGCAGCCTGGGTTGTTCCCCCAGGGAACGATGAGGACCTCGGTCGACCGTCGCGCATTCAGGGCTCGGCGGGCGAGATCGGATCCCGGTCCCAACATCGAGTCCACACGGACGACCTGGCCATAGATTGCGCGGCGCGACCAGAACCAGATCGACCGATCGACGACGCCGCCGCCGGCTTCGATCGTGTCGCGGGCTGCTCGCCCCAGGAGCGTGGTCGTGAGTGAGTCGCGAGCACCTGGACGGATGCTCATTAAGCAACGGGCAGAT
>DATMBT010000185.1:0-4012 GCA_035559475.1 Gemmatimonadaceae bacterium | reverse complement strand
GGATATCAGGCGTTAGGCGCGGCGATGCATTCGAGGCTCGCGGCCGAGGGAAAGCCCGGCGCGACCATGCGTTCCGGCGGGCCATACGATGGGTGGTGGAACGGCGGCATTCGCAATACGGCCTCGTTCCACAACGTCATCGCGCTGCTGACCGAGATGATCGGCAACCCGACACCGCAGCGGATTCCCCTGGTCATGAACCGGCAGATCCCGTCGGCGGACCTGGCGTATCCCATCGGTCCGCAGGAGTGGCACTTCCGGCAGAGCGTTGATTACTCCGTCTCGCTCAATCGCGCAGTGCTGAACTACGCGGCAGGAATGCGCGAGGACCTGCTGTACAACATCTACTCTGCCGGCAAGCGATCGATCGAGCGCGGCAGCACGGACACGTGGACGACGAACCCGAAGCGGCTGGCGCAGGTGGCGGCGCGGTTCGGCGGCGCAGGTGGTGGTCGCGGCGGACGTGGCGGCGGTGGTGTCTCCAATGAAGAGGCAGCGTGGGCCGAGTTGCATAAACCTGAGCTGCGCGACCCGCGCGGCTACATCATCCCATCCGACCAGGCCGACTTTCCGACGGCGACGAAGTTCATCAACGCGTTGCGCGAAGTGAACGTGGCCGTTCAGCGCGCGACCGCGGAGTTCACTGTTGACGGAAAGAAATACCCGGCGGGTTCGTATGTCGTGATGACCGCGCAGGCGTTTCGCCCGCACGTGATCGACATGTTCGAGCCGCAGGTGCACCCTGACGTGTTCCCGATTCCGGGTGGACCGCCGACTCCGCCGTACGACAACGCCGGCTGGACGCTCGCGATGCAAATGGGCGTGAAATACGACCGCATCCTCGACGGCTTCACCGGACCGTTCGAGCCGGTGACCGATTGGAACGCGAAGCCGATGGCCGGGCGCATAACGAGCCCGAATGGCGCCGCTGGTTTTGTTGCGAGTCGCCGGGTAAACGATGGGTTTGTGGCGATGAACAGGCTGATGAAGGCTGGCGAAGAGGTCTACGCACTGAAGACCCCACTGACCACCGCAGGCACGACACAGCCGGCGGGATCATGGTACGTGCGCTCAAAGGCCTCGACACGTCGGGCGCTCGATTCGATAGCGGTGCAACTCGGCGTGAGTTTTACCGGCGTGACAGCGCGGCCTCCGGCTGATGCAGTTCGCATGAAGCCCGCGCGCATCGGCCTCTGGGACCAATACGGCGGGTCGATGGATGCGGGGTGGACCCGCTGGCTGTTCGAGCAATACGAGTTTCCGTTTGCGCGCGTGTTTCCGCAGGAGCTCGATGCCGGAAACCTGAACGCGAAATACGACATCCTGGTCTTTGTTGGCGGTGGAATCCCGGCAGCTGGTGGCGGTGGCGGGCGCGGCGGCGCTGGTCCGGCGCCTGACGACATTCCCGCCGAGTACCGGCCGCACCTTGGTCGCGTAAGTGTAGAGACGACGTTGCCGCAGGTTCGCAGCTTCATGGAGAACGGTGGCACGGTCGTCGCCATTGGCACATCGGCGACGAATCTTGCCGCTTTCCTCAAGCTGCCGGTGGAAGATCACCTGGTGGAGAACGGCCGGCCGCTTCCACAGGAGAAGTTCTACACGCCGGGCTCAGTACTCGCGGCGCGTTTCGATACCTCGAGCCCGATCGCGCTCGGCATGGAAGATCTCACGAACGTTTTCTTCGACGACAGTCCGGTGTTCCGGTTAGGCGCCGGCGCGGAAGCCGCAGGCGTCAAGCGCATAGGATGGTTCGACACGAAGACGCCGCTCCGCAGCGGGTGGAGCTGGGGTGAGAGTTATCTCGAGAACGGCGTGGTCGCGTTCGAGGCGACGGTGGGTAAGGGCAGAGCGGTGTTCTTTGGGCCCGAGATCCTGAAACGCGCGCAGCCACATGGGACATTCAAGCTGCTGTTCAATTCGATTGTTCGATCTGTTTCGCCATAGGAGTTCGGGATTGAGGAGCTCCCGCGGGTCGTCTTGATCCCGCGACTTTCTGGGAAAAAAGTTGCGGGATTCCGGAACAACGCGCTGCCCGAAGGTCCCGCAACTTCCGTCCTTCGGCCGCCTCACTGCGCGCTTCATGCGATCAGTGGATCAAGTCGCAACGGTTGGGCCGTAGCGACGGGCGTAGGCGTAAATGCCGCTTGTAGAGGGGCTTGAAGCAGCCATATGGTACTGGTAAGAGCACCAGGAGTCCCGTAGGGATGCGTGTCACCGTTCAGCGTGAAGTGGCCTCTGTCGTCGTTGGCGTGTTGACGGTGGTCGCGCATGCATCGCTGGGCGCGCAACGACCAGTCTGCGGTACGCGCACAACTGCCGCGTGCACGGCACCGGGGCTCACGTTCCAGGCGATCAGCGCCGGCTTTGCGCACTCATGCGGAGTCACCGCTGACGGCGTGGCGTATTGCTGGGGCGATGGTCGCAAAGGCGCGCTCGGCAACGGTCGCCGGCAGGTCAGTCGTCTTCCGCAGCGCGTGATTGGTCAATACGCGTTCGTTGAAGTTGGCGCGGGCGGAGACTTCACCTGCGCACGAACCGCGGACTCGCAGGTCTTCTGCTGGGGAGGGGAACGCCCGGTGCCCGGATGGCCGGAGTTGTCAGATGTGCCTCGCGCGGTGACACTCCCGAAACCTGCAACTGCGATGGCGGTTGGCCGGCGCCATGTCTGCGTCCTCGACAGCGAGGGCATCGCGTACTGCTGGGGGTGGAACGTCGATGGTGAGACTGGCGGCGGAACCAGCGGCATCGACGCAGCCATGGTGGCCACGCCAACACCAGTCGATACCGACGCGCGATTCAAGAACCTGTCGGCAGGCCTTGGCTTCACGTGCGGAGTCACGCTGGAGGGCACAGTCCGGTGTTGGGGAACGAACATCGACCGGATCGTCGGCGAACAGGCCGCCGACCGTTGCGGCGAAATCACTCCGATACCGTGCGCAACACGGCCAGTCGCGGTGCCGGTCCCGGAGCTGGCCAGCACCGTTTCGGCTGGGACGAGTCATGCCTGCGTGCTGACGGTGAGCGGTCGGGTTTTCTGCTGGGGATCTAATGGCTCAGGACAGGTTGGCGCCTATGGGCCCGGCGTCCCCTCAGTGCCGGTGCCGAGCGAGGTGACCATCAAGCGGCAGGGCCCGTTCCTCTCGGTCTCCAGTGGTGGTGTTCACTCCTGCGCGCTGACCACGTCGCGACGCGTGTATTGCTGGGGGGCGTACGACTTCGCCGGGAACGACCAGGCAGGCGCCGAAGCCCTTGCTCCGACGCTGGCGGCTGGAGGGACCCAGTTCCGGGCGATCAGTGCGGGCCAGCTGCACGCCTGCGGCCTCGACATCAAGGGACGCGTGCTCTGCTGGGGCGACACCATCAACGGCGCGTTAGGCGTGCGGTAACGCGCCCGACGATCGTCAGAACCGGCGACCGAGCGCCACGCCATATCCCAGGCGCGTGCCGCCGTGGATGAAGTCGAGGGTGACCCTGGGTTCGATGGTCAGCCCAACCGGCCTGAACGCCCACCCGGCGCCGAGACGAAAGAAGAAGTCGCTGCCGCCATTGAACGCCACGCCGGGACCCGCTTCCAGGACGAGCCGCCCCCTCGTGTGGTATTGAAGCAAAGCCCCGAGCAGGAACTGAGTGTCGTCGGCAAAGATGATCTCGGTGAATCCCGCCAATGCGAGCCCTCTGTCCCCCGTGTGCCGGGAAAACCTGGCGCCGGCCGTGAACTCGGTCGAACCGTTCGAGGTGAACCCGAGGTACAGCTGCGCATGGTTCGGTCGCGCGGCTGTTTGTGCTGCCGGGGTTGGTTCCTGGGCGGAGCCGTGCGATGGCGTCCACGCGAGGCCACATGTGATCATCGCCGCCGCAAATGCTCGCATCGTCGTCCTCCGCACACCCTCAGTGGTACAAAAAAACCAACGGTCATTGGCCAGTACCCACCAATGGGACCATCGTTCACGGCCGCCATTCAGCGAGCAGAAGTAACGCCGCCGCTGGCCAGAGTACTGCACCTTCCCCCACC
>DATMBT010000184.1:0-7206 GCA_035559475.1 Gemmatimonadaceae bacterium | reverse complement strand
ACTGTCGCCTCAGCCGGTCGTGGGCGGGCTTGGCCTCATCGGTGCGGCGACCACGCTCACGGCAATCGCGGCAGTGATGATCGTCGTCGCGAGGCGGTGAACGGTGATTGTCGTCGCGATAATGTTGGCACTGGCCTTCTGCGTAACGGGCGAGGCGGGCGGGCAATCACCCACACAGGAAATGCCGTCGTCGACATGCTGGCGGTTTGCGTTCGGCGCCTGGACCCCACCGCTCGACTGGTCTCGCGCCGGTCACAACGGACGGGCCGGTGAACTGGCCGATCGCGTGCGACGCGTTCGCGACTCGGTCTTCGTGAAGGATACGAACGCCGTCAGGAACAGCGAAATGCTCTGGGAGCGCACCAAGGTCGGCTGGTCCGTGGTTCTCTTCCCGACGTGGTGGCCCGTGGGCGTCATGGTGCAATTCGACAGCGTGGTGACGGCCGGCCGCGAGATGGTGGGTAACGCGACCGCGTTGGTCGCCGACGCCACGCAGGAACCGTCACGCGCGCGGGCACGCGCCGTACGTTGTCCGTGATAACGCATTCTCCGTGACGTCGCGCACTGGTCGCGCCGCCCGGACCCGTACACGTTCCATGCAAACCCTTTTGCTGGTGACCTCCGCGTGAATCGCCTGTTATCACTGTTATCTGTGTTCGCCGTTGTGGTGAACAGCGCAAATCTCGGTGCGCAATCGAGCCCTGGACTGTTCAACGAGCTCAAATGGCGCGATATCGGGCCATATCGTGGTGGCCGCACCAAGGCCGCCGTGGGTGTACCGCAGCAGCCTAACACGTTCTATATCGGCGTCGTGAACGGCGGGGTCTGGAAGACCACGGACTACGGCCGCACCTGGGCACCCATCTTCGACGACCAGTCCACCGGCTCCATCGGGGCGATCGCGGTGGCGCCATCGAACCCGGACATCATCTACGTCGGCAGCGGCGAGGGCCTGCAACGACCCGACCTGTCCACCGGCAACGGCATCTACAAGTCAACCGACGCCGGAAAGACCTGGACCCACCTCGGCCTGCGCAACGGCCAGCAGATCCCGCAGATCATCGTTGACCCGCGCAACCCCGAGCGCCTGTTCGTCGCGGTCCTCGGCCATCCGTACGGGCCTAACGAGGAGCGCGGCCTCTTCCGCTCCACCGACGGCGGCCGGTCATTCCAGAAAGTCTGGTACAAGGACGCAAACACGGGCGCCATCGACGTCAGCTTCGCCGTGAACGACCCCAACACGCTGTACCTGGCAACCTGGGAAGCGCGTCAGGGGCCGTGGGAGAACGGCGCGTGGCAGGGCCCGGGCAGTGGACTGTTCAAGTCCACCGACGGCGGTACGACGTGGACCTCCATCATGAACGGGCTGCCCACGTTCGCCGAAGGACTGGGCCGTATCGGAATGGCGGTGGCGCCGAGTGACCCGAGCCGTCTGTACGTGACCATCGATGCCGGTGAGCGCAGCGGTATCTACAGGTCCGATGATGCCGGCGGCGCGTGGCGCCGGATGAGCAATGACGCTCGCGTGCACAACCGCGGGTCGGACTTCGCCGAGGTCAAGGTCGACCCGAAGAATGCAGACGTCGTCTACAGCGGCAGCATCGTGGCGTGGAAGTCCAGGGACGCCGGTGCCACGTGGACGATGTTGCGTGGTGCGCCCGGCGGCGACGACTATCACCGCTTCTGGATCAATCCGGACAATCCAGACATCATCCTGCTGGCTGCGGACCAGGGCGCGGTCATCACGGTGAACGGCGGACAGACGTGGAGCTCGTGGTACAACCAGCCCACGGCGCAGATGTACCACGTCAGCACCGACTACTCCTGGCCGTATCGCGTCTGCAGCGGACAGCAGGAATCCGGCTCGGCGTGCGTATCGAGTCGTGGAAACGATGGTCAGATCACGTTCCGCGAGTGGCGGCCGGTGGGTGTCGAGGAATACGGCTACGTCGCGCCCGACCCGCTCGACCCGAACATCGTGTACGGCGGCAAGGTCACTCGGTTCGACTATCGCACGGGGCAGACGCAGAACGTCGCGCCGAAACCGTATCGGGATGCGAACTACCGGATGTTGCGGACGGCACCGATCCTGTTTTCGCCGGTCAATCCGCGGAAGATGTATTTCGGCGCCAACACCGTCTGGGAGACGGTGGACGGCGGGACGACCTGGAAGGAGATCAGTCCCGACCTGACACGCAAGGACTCGATCGTTCCGCCTAACGTTGGCACGTATGCCACCACGCCCTCGGCCATCGCGCGGCATCCGGGCGTCGTGTACACCATCGCGCCCTCGTACCTCAAGGAGAAGATCATCTGGGCCGGCTCGGACGATGGCCTGATCCACGTCACGCGCAACGGCGGCACGACCTGGCGCAACGTGACGCCACCGGACCTGAAGCCGTGGGCCAAGGTGTCCATCATGGACGCCTCGCACTTCGATACGCTGACCGCCTATGCGGCGATCAACACGCTCCGGCTCGACGACCTTCGCCCGCACATCTATCGCACGCGTGATGGTGGCCGCTCGTGGACACGGATTGTTTCCGGCATCGACTCGGGCGCCACGATCAACGTGGTGCGCGAAGATCCGCGCCGCAAAGGGCTCCTGTTCGCCGGCAGCGAGACTCAGGTCTGGGTTTCGTTCGACGACGGTGACAACTGGCAGTCGCTGCGCCTGAACCTGCCGGCAACGTAGATCCGCGACCTCGTGATCAAGGACGACGATGTCGTGGTCGGCACGCACGGACGCGGCTTCTGGATCCTCGACGACATAACGCCGCTGCGTCAGGTCACGCCGGCGACTCTCGACGCGCGGGCGTACCTGTTCCGCCCGGGGCAGGCCACCCGCGTCAGGGCAAGCATGTACACCGATACCCCCATCCCGCCTGACGAGCCGCGGTCGGAGAACCCGCCCGACGGCGTGATCATCTCGTACCACTTGAAGGCTGCCGCCGAAAACCTCTCACTCGAGATCCTCGACGCCGCTGGCGCCGTCGTCAGGCGCTATGAGAAGGGCGTCAATCCGAACCCGGACCCGCGTGCCGAGGGGCATTGGCCTGACCTGTGGATTGCCGCGTGGCCCGAGTTGAAGGCGAATCCCGGACTGCATCGCTTCGCGTGGGACCTGCGACGCCCGAGGCCAGACGTTACGGGCTTTTCGTTCCCGATCTCGGCCATCCCCGGGCGCACGGTTCCGGAACCTCTCGGCCCGTTTGTGCCGCCCGGAACGTACACGGTTCGCCTGACGGTAGATGGCGACACCCTGCAGCAGCCGGTGCGCGTGCGCATGGACCCGCGCGTGAAGACGCCCGCGGCCATGCTCAGCGCCCGCGATTCGCTCCAGCTCGAGCTGTATCGCGCGGTCAACGCGTTAGGCGCGGCGCAGAAGCAGGTCCGCACGCTGCGGGAAAGCGTCGCGCAGCAGTCGAACGGCGTCCGTGGACCGCGGGCGGATTCCCTCCCCAACTTCGACCGCCAGCTCGCCGCGCTCGAGGGTGCCGGAGGAGGCCGCGGCGGCCGTGGCGGAGCGGCGGGGCGCGGCATTGTGCAGATCCCCTCGCTGCCGCAGTTGCAGGGGGAGCTGATGACCCTGTATGGCGTCATTGAAGATTCCGACTCCGCGCCAACGAGCCAGGTGAAGGTCGCCGCGCGTTCGCGACTCAACCAGGCTCGCACCGCACTCGCGGCAGTGAGGCGCCTGGCCACAGTCGTTGAGGGTCGTTAACGACGAGCCTGTAGCGCTGGATTGACCAGTGCCTGACCTCGTCAGGCATTCGTGACACGCCCTGCGCGAATTCCCGACACCGGGAACCAACGCTCGTCGCTAGCGTAGGACGCCAATCACCGGGCCACTACGGTGACTCTGAGTCGCGCGAATCCGGAGGAAGCATGTCGGTGACGACCAAGATCCCAACTGAACAACTCGCTGAGTACTTCACAAACTTCACGAAGCGGTTTCTGCGGGGCGGAGCGCCTGAGGCCGTCGATGTCCAGGTCCTCGAGCCGGAGTGGGGAGACCAGCGAATGGCCGAGGGTGTCCGGCTGCTTGGCATTACCTACGAATCGACCGCCAATTCGCTCGAGTTCGAGCTCGACACGGGCGATCATCGCGTTTACCAGCCGAAGGAAGTCTGGGCCGTCGAAGAAAGCGACGGTTTCGTGACCGCCATCGAAGTCGTTCGAGCGGATGGAACGAAGGAAATCGTCAGCGTTCGGCGTGGCGCAGTGCGGCGCTGATCCTCATCCGCCATCAGACAGTCATTCCGATATCAAACGCACCCTGGTAGCCGCTTCCCTTCTCTGCGACTGCCATCAGCAACTGACGTCCACCCTGACGGAAAATTCCGTCGCGTTCATTCGGCGTGCGTGTGCCCGTCTTGGCTGCATACGGTGCCTTCGTATACACACGATCGGTGAACGCGTCATCGAAGTACAACTGCGACGTAAACTCCAGGTTTCTGCCCCCAGCAGTTGTCCGAACCTTGAAGTGGATGTGGACGCAGCGACCCTGGTACCAGCCCGGGTACACTGTCGTGAACTTCGCGACGCCCGCCGCATCCGTGATCTGGTGCCCGCGCAGAAACTTCTGGCCTGACGTCGCGAACAAGCCGTTCATGTCGCGCACATCGGAGTACTGGCCCATCGCATCGCACTGCCAGACATCGACCATGGCACCCGCCATCGGTTGGCAGGAGCCATTAGCTACGCGGTACACTCGAAGCTCCATGTCGAGCGGGGCGCCGGCGCTCACCTTACCCGTGCCCGGATCGGAACGGATGTCCACCCGGTTCAGCTTTTCATCGACGAAGTAGGGACCCTCGGTCTGCGCCGGGGTGACCACGCACGCTGGCACCCACTCCGTGCCGCCTGCAAAGGCAGCGACAGCCCGGTCCAGTGTTGGTTGTGCCTTCACGCGCGAGGCCACAACGCCAGCACTGGCCGCACCGAGCAACGCGAGGACTTCCCGTCGCGTCAGGATTCGCCCAACCTGCTTGTCATCGTTGTCCATCGGAAGCCTGCTCTGGTTTATGGTACGTCAGGTCTGTGGAAATGACGCAAACTCAGACGGCACAGTTCACGTATCGTTAATTACGCTCGAAAGCGTATGAGGCAGGATACCAGTGACTCGCGTTGAATCTCATGTAATTCGCGGCATTCCGGTGTCGGTCGAGAACACGAGACCGGATATCGCGACGGCGGACGTGCTCGCTCGCCTCGACGAGGCGCTCGCGTTGATCGAGCGCTACCAGCCGTGGCGCCTGCGTCACCTCCGGCGCGACCTCAACGAGATCCGCGTCGTCCGATTCCCCTGCCGCGGGGCCTGGATAGGGGACGAGGGCGCGTGCGTCACCGAGCTTACCTTCCTTGCGCGTCGCGACATCTCTGCCGCGCCAGTCGCGTCGTCCATCATCCACGAGGGCATGCACGCGCGCGTGGACTGCATGGGCGTAAGCCGGCAGGGGCGCGACCGTGCTCGCGAGGAACGACTCTGCCGCCGCGCGGAACTCGAATTCGGCCGCGCCCTTCCCGCCGACCTTGGTGCCCCGGTGGTTCAGCGCGCGCTGGAGAGCCTTGAGCTGGCCGACCAGGATGTCGCCCCAGCCATCGACTGGAACGAGGCCCTGCGACGGCAGAACGAGATCGATCGCCGCGCGCGATAGTCCCTCTCGAACTCGTGACGAACCCCAATTCCGGGTGCATGTTTGCCGTCACGATTCACGACTCACCAGTCACCAGTCACCAGTCACGAGTCACGAGTCTGCATGGAGAAGATGCACAGCCGGGAACTCGGCCTCGTCCTCGCGCAGCAGCTTGGGAACGTCGAGGATCTCCATTACGGCCTGTGGGATCCTGATCTCGAACTGTCCTTCTCCAACGTCCGCGTCGCACAACAGCGCTACAGTGACCTGATCCTCTCGCAGTTGCCGCCGTCCAACGGCAACCTGCGCGTGCTCGACGTGGGGTGCGGGACCGGGCACCTCATCTGCCAGATGCTCGCCCGCGGCTACCAGGCCGACGGCGTCATCCCCGCGAAAGACCTCGGCGCACTCGTTAGGAAACGGATCGGGGAACAGGCCGGCTACAAGCCCAGAATCTTCGAATGCAAGTTCGAGGACTTCCCCGTCGAGTCGGAACGCGGGAAATACGACGTCGTGTTGTTCAGCGAAAGTTTCCAGTACATCAAGCCGTCAGATTCGATCCCGCTCGTCCAGCGTCTGCTGAAGCCCGGCGGGTTGCTCGTGATCTGTGACTTCTTCAAGACCGCGGCGCACGGCGACGGCGGTCCGGGAGACAAGAGCTTCGGCGGTGGCCATGTTCAGCGCGACTTTCTCGAGACCATGTCCCGCTTCCCGTTCAGGCTCATGAAGGACGAGGACCTGACGAAGCGCGTCAGCCCGAATCTGCATCTCCTCAACGAGTGGTTGATGAACCGCGCCAGGCCCGCGGGGCAGACCATCCACCGGTACGTCAGTACGAACTACCCGCTCAGCACCCGGCTCCTCATGTGGGTCTTCCGGAAGAAGCTTCGCAAGCTGCAGTACAAGTATTTTTCCGGGTATCGAAGCCGCGAGACCTTCGAGCGATACAAGACGTATCACCTGATGGTGTACCGGCTGACGGGCGATCAATGACCAGTGACTGACTGGCGACGATCGCCGATCCGTGCACCAGGACCAGTCACCAGGTTGGCGATGCCGAACTTCCCAGTTACCGCCCGCAATCGCGTTCGCCGCATGCCCAAACGCGGGCATTACGATCGTACGACCGTCCACGCGATCATCGATGAGGCACTCGTCTGCCACGTGGCCTTCGCGGTCAACGGCGAACCCACCGTGATCCCGACGCTCCACGCCCGGCGTGGAGAGGAACTTCTGCTCCACGGCGCGCGAACCTCCCGCCTCCTCCGGCACGTGGCTGAAGGGAATCCGGTTTCCGTCGCGATGACGTTGATCGACGGCATCGTGCTGGCGCGGTCGATCTTCCACCACTCGGTCAACTATCGCTCGGTCGTGGTGCATGGAACCGGACGGCTGCTCGAGTCGGACGAAGAAAAGCTCTCGGCGCTTGAAGCCGTCGCGGAGCATATCGCGCGCGGGCGATGGGCCGACACACGTCCGCCGTCGGGAAAGGAATTGAAGGCGACGAGCGTCGTGTCGATCCCCATCGACCTTGCCGCAGCCAAGATCCGCACCGGTCCGCCCATGG
>DATMBT010000183.1:0-2746 GCA_035559475.1 Gemmatimonadaceae bacterium | reverse complement strand
GAGCCCGCCGGGATGTGGACGGGCACGTTCCACTCCATAGGAGCGCGGATGCTTCGCATCCACGCGGCGCTCGTTGGCAGAACCCAGAGCTACACGATTTACGACGAGGACGACTCGATCGCCGCCGTGAAGCATGTCATGGAGCGATTGCGGATCTCCCCGAAAGATCGGCCACCCCAGGCGATCCTTGCCGCGATTTCCGACGCCAAGAACGCGCTGGTTTCGTCGGCCGAATACGAGAAGCTCGCGATGGATCCGTTCTCGAAGGCGGCGGCCCAGGTGTATCGCGAACTCGACGCGGCGCTCCGCCAGTCGAATGCGGTCACCTTCGACGACCTGCTCGTGCTACCGGTGTACCTGCTGGAGCAGAACCCGGACGTGCTGGAGAAATACCGTCGTCGCTTCAAGCACGTGCTGGTCGACGAATACCAGGACACGAATCGCGCGCAATACCGCTTCGTGTCCCTGCTTGGGGCAGGGCACAGCAACGTGACCGTCGTCGGTGACGACGACCAGTCCATCTATGGCTGGCGCGGCGCCGACATCCGGAACATCCTCGACTTCGAGCACGACTTTCAGGGCGCTCGCGTGGTGCGTCTCGAGGAGAACTATCGGTCCACGCCACAGATCCTCGCCGTCGCGAACGCCGCGATCTCCGGGAACACGGCGCGCAAGGGAAAAACGCTGCGCACGACTCGCCCAGCCGGAGAAACGGTCACGGTCGTCGCGACGCTCGACGAGCGTGACGAAGCCGAGTTCGTGGTGGAGCAGGTGTCGGAGCGTCGTTATGCGGTGAAGCGGAGGCCGTTGCGGGACTTTGCGGTCCTGTATCGCACGAACTCGCAGAGCCGTGCGATGGAGGAGGCGCTGCGCCGCCACTCCATTCCGTATCGCCTGGTCGGCGCGATCCGGTTCTACGACCGGCGCGAGATCAAGGACCTGCTCGCGTGGCTGCGCATCGTCGCCAATCCCGCGGACGACGAGGCGTTTCGCCGCGCGGTGACCGCGCCACGCCGCGGCGTGGGTGAGACTTCGCTGGACGCACTGGCGGCGTTTGCGACGTCGGTTGGCATTCCGTTGCTGGCGGCGGCGACGCATGCGGGCTTCGTGAATAACCTCCGCCCCGCCGCGCGTGAGGCACTGGCGAAGTTCTCGGCGCTGGTGGATCGACTGCGCGAGAAGGCCAGTGAGGCGTCGGTCAGCGAAATCCTGCACGACATCGTTGTGGCGACAGACTACGAGCAGCACCTGCGCGCCGAGGGGCCGGGCGCGAACGAGCGACTGGACAACGTGCGCGAACTGGTGGCCGGGGCTGTGGAGACGGTGCAGGACGAGGGTGGCGAAGTGGGACTCACGCCGCTCGACCACTTCCTGCAGCGGGCGACACTGGTGACCAGCGCCGACCAGCTCGACCCGTCTGCCGACGCGATCACGCTGATGACGCTGCATAACGCGAAGGGACTGGAGTTCCCGGTAGTCTTCCTGGCGGGACTCGAGGAGGGGCTCTTTCCGTTGTCCCGGTCCATGGATGATCCCGAAGCGCTGGAAGAAGAACGGCGGCTGTTTTACGTGGGGATCACGCGCGCGGAAGACGAGTTGTTCATCTCGCACGCGCGCAGCCGGCGTCGCAACGGCGAGACGATGCCATCAATGCGATCCTCATTTCTCCGCGAGATTCCTGCTGGTCTGGTGCGCGATCGCGCGACGATCAAGTTGCGCGGCAGCGCTGCCGTCTTTGAGCGTCCGAGTGCAGCCGAGCGCCGGCCCGGGTTTCCCACGCCCGATTGGCGTCCTTCGCCGTCGCGCGGGTTCTCGTACGAGGAAGCATCACAGGACTCCCCGCGTTTTGTGAAGGGTGAGCGCGTGAAGCACGCAAAGTTCGGCAGCGGGACGATCCATGAACTGACCGGAGTGGGGAAGGAGACGAAGGTCACGGTCGATTTCGACGATGAAGCAATTGGCCGCAAGCGATTGGTCGTAGCGTTTGCCGGGCTCGAGCGGGGGGATGATTGAGTGGCCGTTACCGAGCGTGATGTTCGGCATGTCGCATCGCTTGCCCGGCTCGGGCTCGAGGAGTCTCGTATCGCGTCGCTGGTCTCGGAGTTGAACGGGATTCTGGAGCATATGGAGGTGTTGGGGCGTGTCGAGACCTCCGGAGGGCGGATGGCGGATGGCGGAGGTCGGACAACTGCCACTCCGATGAGATCTGATGCGGACGGGAAAGCGATTTCGATTGCAAATCCTCGCGAGTCGTTCGCGCCAGAGATGCGCGATGGATTCTTCCTGGTCCCGCGCCTCGAGACGCACGAAGGGGAAGGGGAGCGCGCGCCGTGAGGGAGTCCGCGCGGGAGCTTGTCGACGCCGCATTCGCCCGCGCGGATGAAGTCGATGCGGGGAGGAACGGTCTCAACATCACGTTGTACGAGGACCGCAGCGCGGCTCGGGCCGAAGCCGACCGCCTGGATCAGATCCGATCGGAAGGCAGTTTGTCCGAAGTCCGCCATCCGCCTTCCGCCATCCCGATCGCGGTCAAGGACAACA
Source organism: Gemmatimonadaceae bacterium (assembly GCA_035559475.1). GTDB lineage: Bacteria > Gemmatimonadota > Gemmatimonadetes > Gemmatimonadales > Gemmatimonadaceae > JABWBJ01. The sequence goes on along the minus strand of DATMBT010000183.1, from coordinate 205 downwards.
TCGCCACGTTAGGCCTGCCCACCACGTGCGGATCGCGCATCCTTGAAGGTTACACGAGTCCCTACGAGGCGACGGTAGTCAGCAGATTGCGCCAGGCCGGGGCGATCGTTGTAAGCAAGACCAACTGCGACGAGTTCGCGATGGGTTCGTCGACGGAAAACAGCGCCTATGGACCGACCAGGAACCCGGTCGATCAGACGCGCGT
>DATMBT010000182.1:0-5825 GCA_035559475.1 Gemmatimonadaceae bacterium | reverse complement strand
TCCGATGCGGGCACTCTGGTGATCAGGTGGCGAAATACGCCGGCCGAGTCGACTCGCATGACCGGCGACGGCTCCTCCGGACGGCTCGGCACGTTAGGCGCCATGCTGAGCCGGCCCATCGACGCGATCACGACCTGCGACCGGCCCCCGAGGAGCAACTCCGGGATCACGACTTTCGCACTTGGGGCATCGAGCTCCGACGATAGCGGGACGGTGAGGTGCGTGAGCCAGAGGACGGACCTCACCAGCGTCCTGTCCGGCGATATCAGCGTGAATCGATACTGTTGCCGGTCTGACACGACGAGCGTGTCGCCGATCCAGGTCAGGCGTCCGACGTGCTGGAATTCGCCCGGCCCCTGCCCCCTCCGGCCGAACGTTCCCAGTGGTGTCCCGCTCGAATCAAGGAAGCGAACCAGCCTGTCCTGCTGCTGGGTGATCGCGATGGTCCCGTTAGGCGCCACGGCCAGGAAGCCGATCGGGCTCAAGTCCTGCTGGGCCGCATCGATCCTGAGATCGCGCACGAGCCGCAGCTCTGGCGGGTCCTGCGCGCGTGCCACCACACGCGGCACAAGTGCCAGCGTCGAGGCGGCCAGCAGGTAGCAGAAGAGGGACTGCATCGCACCACTCCCGCGTAGTGAGACTTCAGAACCGCGGTGGACGCGGAGGTTCGCGGAGTGAATTCTCCGCGCTTCCCCGCGTTCTCCGCGGTTCAATGCGTTATTCGTTGAGGATGATCCCTGGTAAGTTCCTTTGTTGCAACAACCGGTTCAGCGCCGGCAGGTCAGTGGACAAGATCGCGTTCAGGTTCCGCCGAGCTTCCTCGAGTTCGACCTTCAGCACCTGGTGCACTTCGCCCGTCTGATCCGTCGGCTTGTAGTCATTCGTCGCCGTGTTGCCGATCAGGTAGCGCAAGCGCTCGGAAACCTGCGCCGGCCAGCGCACGCCGTCCTGCCCTGTACCCGTCGTGCGAAGCTGGATCAGGTGCTCCTCGACGCCGATCAACTTCTGCGACAGCGCCTGGCTTTGCCGCAGGATCTCGGCATTCCCATTGCCGGCCGGTTGGTCGCGCAGGATCGCCTCGAGGTCGAGCAACTGCCGCTTCGTCCACTCGATCCGGTTGATCGCCGACGCCGCGGAATCATAATCGACGCGCATCGCCTTGAGCGCGACGAACTGCGCCGCGATATCGGCTTCGGTGCCGTCGGAGCTGGGATCCTTCAGCAGGCGCAGCGGCTGCGTGAACGACCGCCCGTCGACTTCAAGCGTGACCTGGTACGTCCCCGGCGGCTGGGCAATCGAAATGCCGTTGCCACCGCTCCGGACGCGGTTAGGCCCAAGGTCCACCCAGTCGGCGAAGAGCGGCGTCGTGCGCAGGCGGATGGCCATCGACTGCGCGTCCTGCAGGTTCCACATCACGCGATTGATCCCGCGATCCTTCGTGCCCTGCATCGTTCGCACGGTCGTGCCGCTCCCGTCGGCGATCTTTATGGTGACGTTGCCGCGCGGTACGCTGCCCAGCCAGTAGTTGATCGACGCGCCGTAGGCCGGATTCGTGCCTTCCGTCATGTCGTTAGGCATCGACATCGGCTCCGTGCGATCCAGGAACCGGTAGGCATCGCGTGGCTTGAACAGGTGCGCGGCCGATGCGGCCACTTCCGCCGTGAGCTGCTGCAACGGCGTCACGTCATCCATGATCCAGAAGCCGCGCCCGTACGTCGCGATGACGAGGTCGTTGAACGTCGGCTGGATCCTGATGTCGTACATCGGCGTCGGCGGCATGTTGTTGATCAACGGCTGCCAGGTGTCGCCGTCATTGAACGAGATATAGATGTGGTTCTCCGTGCCCAGGTAGAGCAGGCCCGGTCGCACCGGGTCTTCCTGGATACTGCGCGTGAAGCTGTTCGGGTGCTCCGGCACGCCGGTGACGATGAGCTTCCACGTGCGACCGAAGTCCGTCGTGCGATAGGCGTACGTCTTGAAGTCGCCGACTTCGTGGCCCTCGATGGCGAGGTACGCCTTCCCCGCGGCCCACTTCGATGCGTCGATGCCCCGGACGACGCCATCCTTCGGCGCACCCGGGAGGTTCGCGGTGACGTCCTGCCAGCTCGCGCCATTGTCGCGGCTCACGTGGACCTTGCCGTCATTTGAGCCGGCGTAGAACACACCTTTCTGCGCCGGCGATTCATCGAAGGCGTAGATCACGCAGCAGTATTCGACGCCGATGTTGTCAGGCGTGAGGCCGCCGGAAATCTTCTGGCGGTTCTTGTCGTTGGTCGTGAGATCCGGACTGATCACCTGCCAACTCTGGCCGCCATTCGTCGTGCGGTGCACGTACTGGCTGGTGACGTAGAGCGTGCTGCCATCGTGCGGCGAGAACAGCAACGGGAACGTCCACTGGAAGCGGTACTTGAGCGATTCAGCCGGCCAGCCACCCGTGCTTTGGGGCCACACCTCCACGTTGCGGACGATGCGACTGCGCACGTCCATGCGCGTCACGATGCCGCCGCGCGCACCCGAGCCCGAGGCGCTCGACCAGACCACGTTAGGGTCCTTTGGATCCGGCGTGGCGAATCCGCTCTCGCCACCACCGACCGCGAACCAGTCGCCACGGGCAATGCCGTCATTCATCGAGTTGCTCGGGCCGCGCGACGATGGCCCGTCCTGTCGATTCCCCATCACGTGGTACGGAATCGCGTTGTCGACCGTGACGTGGTACATCTGCGCGATGGGGAGGTGGACGCGCGCCCAGCTCTCGCCGCGATTGTTGGTGATGCCGAGCCCCTGGTCGTTTCCCTCGATCATCCGGTTGGCGTTCTTCGGGTCGATCCACATGTCGTGGTTGTCACCACCGGGGCTGCGCACGCCATTCTGGTTCTGCCCCGTGCGACCGCCGTCGATCGACTTGATGAACGAAGCCGTGAGGAAGTACGCCTCATCCGGATCGTCGGTCGAGACGCGGCACTGGTTGTAGTAGGCAGTGCGGCCGCCGAAGTTTCGATCGCTCGTCATCATCTGCCACGTCTGGCCACCGTTGTCGGAGCGCCAGAGTTCACCGTTCTCGGTAGGCTGCCCCTTCCACGGCACGCCGTCGCCCGTCTCGATGAGTGCATAGACTCGCCGCGAATCCGCCGGCGTCATGCAGACGTCGATCTTCCCCACGGGCAGGCGAGGCAGTCCGTTGCCCACCAGCTTCGTCCACGTATCCCCGCCGTCGCGCGAGACGTAAATGCCGCTGCCGGGGCCACCGCTCTCGCGACCCCACGTGTTGTACACGATCTCCCACATGCCCGCGAACAGGATGCGCGGGTTGTTGGGATCCTGGACGAGTGACGACGCGCCGGTGTTTTCGTTGACGAACAACACCTGCTCCCACGTCTTGCCGGCATCCTTCGTTCGATAGATGCCGCGCTCCTTCTGCGGTCCGTGCGCGTGGCCTAACGCGGCGATGAACACGACGTCAGGATTGGTCGGGTGGATCACCACGCGGCTGATGCGTCCCGTGGCCTTGAGGCCCATGTTGGTCCACGTCTCGCCCGCATCGGTCGATTTGTAGACGCCATCGCCCACCGTGACGTTCGAGCGGATGTGCGGCTCGCCCGTGCCGACCCAGACGACCGACGGATCGGACATCGATACGGCGATCGCGCCGGCCGCGCTCACGTCCTGCTTGTCGAAGACGGGGCGCCACACGATCCCACCGTCGGTGGACTTCCACACACCGCCGGTTGCCGCGCCGGCGTAGTACGTGAGCGGATCGCCAACGACGCCAGCCACGGACGCGACGCGGTTCCCGACCGGTCCGATGTGGCGGAACGTCAGTGGTTTCAGCGCATCGGCGGTGACCTGTTGGGCAGGGAGAGGCGCCGCGTACGCCAGCACCGTGGCAGCAACTGTTGAGACAGAGCGCGAGAAGCGGAACGCACGCATGACCGCCAACTCCTGACTGGGGGACAGGATGGGCCGGCCGACCTGGGGGAGTGACCGGCGGACCTCGACTAATTGGCAACCCGTGAGGATCGGTGGCAAGAACCGGCGAATGGCAGATCGCCGATTGCAGATCGCCGACCGTGAGGTATGCTCCTCGCTACCACAGCCTCCACGCCGGGAGCTTCGAATGTTGCGCACATCGAGTATCCGTGCTGCCCTCGCCTTCCTGATTGCCGCTCCCGTCGGAGCCGCCGCCCAGCAATCGCGACTCGACGCGGGCCTGCTCAACGAACTTCGATGGCGAAACATCGGCCCCATGCGCGGAGGACGGACACGCTCCGCGGCCGGACACGCGAGCCAGCCGTACACGTTCTACATCGGCGTCGTGAACGGTGGCGTGTGGAAGACCACCGACGCAGGACGCACCTGGGCGTCGATCTTTGACGAGCAGCCGACGCAATCGATCGGAGCACTCGTGGTGGCGCCGTCCAACGCCAGCGTGCTGTACGCCGGGAGCGGCGAGGGACTTCAACGGCCCGACCTGTCGATCGGCGACGGGATGTACAAGTCGACTGACGCTGGTGTGACCTGGCGTCATCTCGGGCTTCGCGACGCACAGCAGATCGCAGCTATCGCGGTGGATCCGCGTGATGCCAACCGCCTCTTCGTGGCGGCGCTTGGCCATCCCTACGCCGCGAATCCGGAGCGCGGGATTTACCTCTCGACGGACGGCGGGGAGTCGTTCAAGCCAGTCTTGCGAAAAGATGACAACGTCGGCGGGAATGACGTTGACATCGATCCGTCGAACCCGATGGTGATCTATGCCAATCTCTGGGAATCGCGCCAGGGCCCGTGGGAAAACGCCGCATGGCTCGGAACGGGCGGTGGCCTGTTCAAGTCCACAGACGGTGGCTCGACATGGAAGCCGCTCACGAACGGGTTGCCCGAAGGGGTGAACCAGGTGAACCTCGCGATCGCGCCGAGCAATTCGCAGCGGCTGTATGCGACAGTGGCATCGAGTGGTGTCGGGTTCTACAGGTCCGATGATGCGGGTGAATCGTGGACGCGCATAACGATGGACACGCGTCCCGTAGGACGCATTGGCGGGGGCGACCTGCCGGTGCCGATCGTGGACCCGAAGAATCCAGACGTGATCGTCATGGCGAGTACCGTGTCGTGGAAGTCAGTCGATGGCGGCAAGACGTGGGCGCCGTTCAAGGGGGCGCCCGGCGGCGAGGACTATCAGGGTGGATGGATCAACCCGAACGATCCGAACATCGTCCTGCTCGTGGCGGACCAGGGAGCCGTGGTCACCTTGAACGGTGGCGCGTCATGGAGCGCGTGGTACAACCAGTCCACGGCCCAGTTGTATCACGTCGCAGCGGACAACGCATTCCCCTACCGGCTCTGCAGCGGCCAGCAGGAAAGCGGCTCGGCGTGCGTCGCGAGCCGCGGCAATTACGGCGTCATCTCCGATCGCGACTGGTTGCCCGTGGGTGTGGACGAATACGGGTACGTCGCGCCTGATCCACTCAATCCCGACATCGTCTTCGGGGGACGCAGCGTCACGCGGTTCGATCGCCGCACGGGACAGGTGTCGAACGTGAGCCCGATCGCCGGTGGGAGAGGCGGAGCGCCCGGCGCAGGTGCGGTCACATACCGCCAGGTGCGCACGCAGCCGGTTGTCTTCTCAATGGCCGACAAACGCGCGCTGTATTTCGCGAACAACTACCTCTTCAAAACCGTTGATGGCGGGATCACGTGGAAGCGCATCAGTCCCGACCTCACGCGGTCGACGTACGCGTTGCCGCCGAGCATCGGCAAGTATGCGGATCCATCACTGGTGGCGCAGCGCGGCGTGATCTACACGATCGCGCCGTCGTACCGCGATGCGGCGC
>DATMBT010000181.1:0-2268 GCA_035559475.1 Gemmatimonadaceae bacterium | reverse complement strand
CCGCGCGCGGCCAGCTGGGACGAAGCTGTCGAATGAGTTCCGGGAGGGCTGCCGCCTTGCTCTCCCTGATTTCCTGCGCGGTAATGACGTTGGTCCGCTTGGCCGTGGAGGACGCGGTCGCCGCCTGGTCTGCCGCGGCCGTCTGGGAACTGGCGCACGCCCCGGCCGAGATCACGAGGCCTAACGCCAACGCTGCAATTCGCATGTCAATCTCCCTGTTGGCGGGACGCTATTCGTCCCGTGCGAATAAGGTAATACCGAGGTCGACTACCGTTTGGTCGTAACAAGAATAACCCCGCTGTCGTGACCCGTTCCCCAGCGCGTGGTGGCATCGCGGGCGTTGATGAAGCGGATTTCCCTGACCCGTTCCGCCGGGATCGTTGACATTCCGTTCAGGTCAGCCATCCTGACGCCGTCGAGGTAGAGCATGACCGCCTGCGCGTTGGCTCCCCCCTGGCGTGGCCGCATCATGGCAGGGCGCAGGCTTTGCACGACCTCGAGCGCGTTCTGGTACACGCCGGCGTTGATCTCTGCCTCGGTAATGATGTCAGCGGACCCACGGGTTCGCGATTGCGTGTTTGGTTGCGCCGTTGTCCCCGTGCCTCCACCGCCACAGGCGACGAGCATCACGGCCATCGCGCATATCACCGTTTTGCGCATGTCGACTCCTCGTGAAGCGGGTTCACGGTTTCGCGGAAGTGAGGACCCGATCGTGACGTTTCCCGAAGCCGAGGGATTGCGTGAGGGCTCGATGCACGTCAGCGATCCGTCGCAACGTTGCAGTGGGCCGGCGGTTGCCCACAAGGGGCACCATCATGTGCGCGGTGTGCAGGGCACCGTGTGACGAGACGTGCTCAATTGGCTCGTATCGCCGCCGGAGGTCCCAACCAGGCGTGGCGCTGACCACTACATCTCCCGATCGGTCGGCAAGCACGAGACGCGCGAGTTGAACGACGCCATCGGGGTAGTCGCTTCCGTCGGTGCGGTCATGCGCCTCCTCGTCGCAGGCGTCCTCGAATGGTTCGATCCCCAGGGGATTCCCGTCGATCGGGCGATACGTGAACCCAGATGCTCCCTCGATGATCTCTGCCCGCGCGTTGCCGCGATACACATCGACTGTTGTTGGCCCGTGCCTGAGCGCAATGAGGTCGATCGCCGGATGCGACCACAGGTTGCCGATCCGAGGCAGCCAGCGCGGAGCCAGCTCTGACCAGTCGCAGCGCGTCCTGACCTCGAGGTCGAGGTACACGTGCGCCATGCTGTTCCCGCTCACCATCACGGCCGCTTCCGATTGATCCGGGATGGTCCACGGATGTGCGCGTACCCTTATGCCGGCGTGCCGCAGCGCATCGGCAAGGTCGAAGTGACTGTGCACCGGTGAGTGGCCATGATCGCTCACTACCCACAGGTGCACCGAGTCCCATCGGCCGTCGCGCTCTGCGTCCCGGCGGATGTCGCCCACGACCTGATCGACGAGTCTCAGCGACTGCCGGACGCCGGCGGCGTCGCCTGCGTGTGCCGCCTTGTCACCGGCGGTAAACGCGGCGAAGGTGAACCGCGGCCGCTCGCGACGGACACGCGCGACCAACTCTTCCGCCAGTTCCTCTTCGAGCGCCGCCCAGGCCGCGACGTCGCCGGTGACGTGCGCGCGAATGACGCGCAGGGCATGACGCGCGCCCCGGTCCAGCTGGGCGGATCGTGACAGGCCGCGCGTGATCATGGCGCCGCTGCCTAACGCCTTTCCCGGCACGAGCTCGAACGCCGTCGTGGCACGCGGCGAGAGGTCATCATCGATCCGGCGGAGCTGCGTGCCCACATAGCTCCGGGAATGACCGAACATGGCCGGCAGTCGCCGTGAGCGGTCGTACCACCGAAGCCCCGGTACCCCGGCCTGGGCCGGGTGTCGTCCCGTGAGCAGGGGCACGTACGCCACGCCGGTCACGGATGGAAAGACTGTTGTCACGACGTGGCGGCCGTTCGCATCACGCATCGCCGAGAGCTCGGGCACGTCCCCCGACGCGATGGCGTCGTCGAGCGCCTTCGGGGTGAGGCCATCCGCTACGAGGACGATGGCTGCTGATTCTTTCACTACGATTTCACGGTAAGGCGAACACGGATAATGCGGATGACACTGATAACCGCGGGTACTTCATTGGTGCAAACCCTGGACGCAGACCTTCAGCGAGTACGATACCGCCATGACGTTGGCGTCCAGGGTTTGCACCAACGCAGTATCTGTGTTTCTCTGTGTTATCCCGCGTGATCCGC
>DATMBT010000180.1:0-2500 GCA_035559475.1 Gemmatimonadaceae bacterium | reverse complement strand
TCGAACGACGCCCGCAGGGCGTGGAGTGGAGCCTGATGTCAACGAAAACCCGCATCGAAAAGGACCTCCTCGGTGAACTGGCAGTTCCCGCCGACGCGTATTACGGCGTCCAGACTGCCCGCGCCCTCGAGAATTTCCAGATCTCGGGAGTGGAACTCCGCCATTACCCGAACTTCATCAAGGGCCTCGCCATGACGAAGCTCGGCGCTGCCCGCGCCAACGCGGACGTCGGTGGCCTGACGAAGGAACAGCTCGCCGCAATCGAGGGTGCCTGCAAGGAAATCATCGAAGGCAAGCTCCACGACCAGTTCCGGCTCGACGTGTACCAGGGAGGCGCCGGCACTTCGACCAACATGAACATCAACGAGGTGCTCGCCAACCGCGGCCTCGAGCTCATGGGCAAGAAGAAGGCTGAATACAAGTTCCTGGACCCGCATGACCACCTGAACCAGTCGCAGTCCACCAACGACTCCTATCCCACCGCCATGCATATCGGCATGGCGTTCGGTAACCGGGAACTCGTCGCGGAATACAAGAAGCTCATCGAGTCGTTCAACAAGAAGTCGCAGGAGTTCAGCCAGCTCCTCAAGATGGGACGCACCCAGCTGCAGGACGCCGTCCCGATGACGCTGGGGCAGGAGTTCAGGGCCTTCGCGAAGACGCTGCAGGATGAAGTCAACGCGCTCGAGCGCGTCGAGAATGTCCTGTGCGAGGTCAGCATGGGCGGAACCGCCATCGGGACAGGCCTCAACGCCCCGAAGGGTTATGCGGAGAAGTGCACGCAACACCTGGCGACGATCACCGGCATGCCGATGAAGCTGTCGGAAGACCTCATTGAGGCGACGCAGGACACGCAGGCGTTCGTACTCTATTCGTCGGTCCTGAAGAGCCTCGCCATCAAGCTCGCCAAGGTCGGGAACGACCTGCGACTCCTGTCGTCCGGACCGCGCACCGGCCTTCGCGAGATCAACCTGCCGGCGACGCAGCCCGGATCGTCCATCATGCCCGGCAAGGTGAACCCGGTCATCCCGGAAGTGACCAACATGGTTGCCTATCGGGTCATCGGGAACGACCTCGTGGTGACGCTCTCGGCGGAGGGCGGCCAGCTGCAGCTCAACGCATTCGAGCCGGTCATCGCCGCCGTCATCTTCGAGGGCCAGACGCTCCTGATCAACGCGGCGCGGACCCTGCGCACGTTCTGCATCGACGGGATCACCGCCAACGCGGACGTGCTCAAGCACTATGTCGAGTTCAGCATCGGGACGGTGACCGCGCTCAACCCGGTCATCGGCTACGACAAGGCCACCGAGCTTGCCGCCGAGGCGCTGAAGAACGGCGAGGGCATCCTGGAGCTGGTGCGCGAGAAGCACATCCTGACGGACGAACAGGTCAACGAAATCCTCAACCCCGCGGCCCTGACGGGTCAGGGACGTTAGGCATGCATCACACCAGGGGTTGACCGTGACCACCAGCGCTGCGCCGCTCGACATCGTCGGCAACAGCGCGCCACCACTCGGCGCGCGAGTCAAGCGTGTCGTTGCGCTGGGGATCGCGGTCCTCCTCTGGTTCATCCCGCCGCCCGGCGACCTGAGTGCGCAGGCCTGGCACCTGTTCGCCATCTTCGCGGCAACCATCCTGTCGGTCGTGATCGGGGCGTTCCCGATCCTGACCGCCTCGGTGTTCGCAATTGCCGCCGCGGTGCTCACGCGGACGCTGTCGCCCGCCGATGCGTACGCCGGGTTCTCGAACCCGACGATCGTGCTCATCATCATGGCCTTCCTGGTGGCGCGCGCGGTCACGAAGTGCGGGCTCGGGCAGCGCCTGGGCTACCGCGCCATCACCATCTTCGGCAAGTCGTCGTTAGGCCTGGCCTACGGCATATTTGCCCTCGACGCCGTGATTGCCCCGGCCTTTCCCAGCAACACGGCGCGCTCGGGTGTCCTGTACCCGTTCGCCCTGTCGGTCGCCGAAGCGGCCGGGGTGACTCCCGAGCGGAAGGACCGGCAACGTCTCGCCAAGTTCCTGATGTTCTCGGGCATGGCGAGCCTGACGCTCTCCTCAGCGCTGTGGCTGACGGCCATGGCCGGCAATCCGCTGGGGGGCGAGATCGCCACGCAATTTGGCGTCAAGATCGGGTTCGGCTCGTGGTTGATCGCCGCCGCCGTCCCGACGCTCCTCGCCATGGTGCTCACGCCGCTCCTGCTCTACAAGATCATCAAGCCCGAAGTGACGAAAATGCCCGAGGCTCCGGCCCAGGCTCGCAAATCGCTCCAGGCGTTAGGCCCGCTGACCAGGGACCAGAAGGTGGTTGGCGCCACCTTCTTTGTCATGGTGGCGTTGTGGGGCGCGGCTGCCACCCTGAACATGGACCCCACCGCGATCGCATTTCTCGGTTTCGCGGTGCTGCTCTCCACCGGGATCCTCACTCTCGGCGACATCGCGAAGGAAGGCGACGTCCTTGCCACCTTCATCTGGTTCGCGGTGCTGTTCACGATGAGCG